>JBAZRP010000069.1:0-15646 GCA_041662885.1 Legionella sp. | reverse complement strand
ATCCGCCCCTTCGGGGCACCTTCTCCCGCAAAGCGGGAGAAGGGAGCGTCAATTAGAGTTAGAAAAAGTGACGATATCTCAGAGCTCAACCTACGTTTTCTAATTGAAGCTCCCTTCTCCCCTCGGGGAGAAGGTGCCCGTAGGGCGGATGAGGGTTTAGCAAAGTGGAACTGTCTGAAATATTCTGTCACCATCACCACCCTCATCCGCCCCTTCGGGGCACCTTCTCCCGCAAAGCAGGAGAAGAGAGCTTCAATTAGTGTTAGAAAAAGTGACGATATCTCGGAGCCCAACCTATGTTTTCTAATTCTGTTATTTTTAAATAACATCTGTTTGCCTTTCGGATTAAAATACGTTCTTTTGATTTCTTACTGATTCAAATACGTTCAGAGAATCCGCAGAGCGTGCACCATGACTTAATGCGTATTTTTTCACCGTTTCGCATTCTGTTCTAAAAAAAGGATTGATCAATAATTCCAAGCTGATAGTTGAAGGTAAAGTACACTTTTTTGGTTCCTTTTCCAATTGGTGTAAATAGTCTTTAATATCTTGATTATCTGGTTCCACACTGTGTGCAAAACGCAAATTTTGCTCGGTGTATTCATGCCCACAAAAGACTTTAGTATCAGGTGGTAATTGTTTAAAGAGTTGCATGGATGCATGTAATTGTTCCATAGTGCCATCAAATACTCTGCCACAACCAGCAGAAAATAAGGTATCACCACAAAACAACCATTTCTGATTCGTTTCAAAATAACTAATATGACTTGAGGTATGACCAGGATTGGATAAGACTTTAAAATGAAAGGGTTTTAAATCAATAGTGTCTTGCGCATGAACGACAGCATCTACTCGAGGAATTCTGGAATCTTCTGGACCGTACACGGTACAATTTGGATAAGCTTGTGCAAGTTCGTGCACACCACCAATATGATCTGCATGATGATGGGTTAATAAAATAGCACGTAAACTCAGATTGTTTTTCTTGAGCCAATCCAATAAAGGTTTAGCTTCACCAGGATCAACGCAATCACAGACTCCTGCCTGTTCATCAATGAGTACCCATATATAATTATCAGTAAATGCAGAAATAGCTTGTACTTTCATGTTCTAAGTCCTTATTTCAAACGATGAAACTCCTGGATTAACTATTTTTTTAAAGGCATCTAAAGCGATTTTTAGTTCATTGGCTAGAGTAAAAGGTGGGTTAATTATCCACAAACCGCAGCCATACATGCCTTCACTTGGTGTACCACTTAAATAAAATTCGACATTTAAATTTGAAGCAGCATTGATTGCCTGCATTCCTCGAATTAATTGATCGCTTAAACGCCTATTTACAATGGGATACCATAAACAATATACGCCAGTGGCAAAACGATTATACGCCTGTTTTATAGCGCTTGGAACCGATTTGTATTCGTCTTTTATTTCAAAAGAGGGATCGATAAAAATTAAACCGCGCTTTTCCGGGGGTGGAAGTAGGGATTTCAAACTGTCTAAACCATTGGTATTACTGGTATGAACTTTTTTAAATTCATGGGGCAAAGTGTCTAAGGCTTCGAATTCTCTAGGATGTAGTTCACATAAAAACAGTCTGTCGATTTTTCTTAAGGCTTTAATAGCGAAAGCTGGTGAACCCGGGTAATATCTTAGTTCTTCATTCGTATTACATTGTTTAATGGCATTAATATAGTCCGTATATACTTCAGGTAGTTGTTTTTTGTTTGTCCAAATAAGTTCAATTCCTTGCTTAAACTCACCAGTCGTTAAGGACTGTTTATGATATAAATCATACATCCCTTTACCTGCGTGGGTTTCAAGATAAAGCAGCGGCTTTTCCTTAACTGTCATATACGTTAGCAGGCGCGATAAGGCTAAGTGTTTGATTACATCGGCAAAACAGCCGGCATGGTATCCGTGTTGGTAACTGAGCATGTATGGGTTCTTATGATGAAAATTTGGATGATTATATCAGGAAAGAGGGCCTAGTTCATTAGCATCATTTTTTTAATTTTGAACTATACTTCTAATATATCCTGAATAAAGGAGATTATCATGGGTTTACATCGAGACTTTGAAGATGAAGATTATTCCTTCTCAGAATTTAATTATGAGGAAGAATTTGATGATTTACCTCATAGGAAAAAAGTAAGACGAATGCTGGAAGAAAGGTTGGAGCGCAAACGTTTAAAAAACGAATTTAAAGATGATTTTGAGGATGAATTTAGTGCTGATTTCGATTGGGATGATGTTGATAAATAATTTCACCCATGTTTATCCCCTGCTCGCAAATGAGAAAGATCAGCTGCCATCATAGTGTTTTCCAGTAAAGTCACTATAGTCATTGGACCCACACCTCCGGGAACGGGGGTGATCCAGGCAACGTTTTCTTGTGCCTTAGCAAAATCTACATCTCCTCGAACACTGCCATCGGCAAGTCTGTGCATGCCCACATCGATTAATACTTGATGATTTCGCAACCAATCAGCGTGGATTACGTCAAGCTTTCCTGTTGCAACAACAACGAAATCAGCATTGGGAACTAATTGTTCTAAATTCTGAGTAAAACGGTGGCATACAGTGACTGTGGCGCCAGCTAATAATAATTCCAAACTCATAGGTCGACCAACAATATTGGATGCTCCAATTACCAGAGCATGCTTTCTTTTTACGTCTAAATCATAGTGATGGAGTAAATTCATGATTCCAAGTGGCGTACAAGGTCTTAATAGGGGATGTCTTTGCGCCAGTCTGCCTAAATTATAGGGATGAAAGCCATCAACATCTTTTTCTGGATTAATTCGTTCTATAATTGTGCTTTCATTAATGTGTTTTGGCAGAGGAAGTTGGATTAAAATGCCATCAACTTCTTTCGATTGATTCAGCACATCAATTAATTTTATCAGCTCTTCTTGGCTGGTTTCAGTTGGTAAATCATATGAATGCGAAATAATACCAATTTCTGCGCAGGCCTTGCGCTTGTGTTCTACGTAAATCTTGGAGGCTGGGTCATTACCAATTAAAACCACTGCCAGTCCAGGGGCGCGCAAGCCTTGTTCAAGATGACGTTCCACGCGGTGTTTCAATTCATTGCGACGTATAGTGGATAATTCTCGTCCATTGAGTAATGAGGCAGCCATTTAAACTCTTTAAGTGAATTTTAAAGGGGGAATTATGAATTATGGGCGGGGCTAATGCAATATGAATTGTGTACTATACTTACGTATGGCTAATCCGTATTAACGAGCCTGGAGCGGGAATGAGGAATCACGAGTTGCTGGCAGTCGAGGAGCAGAATGGTAATGGAATGTCTGTCTATTTGAAACCTAACTCATCGGTGGTCATAACGCCTGGTTTGGTTGAAGAAATCAGGGCCCTGCAGGACTCTTTAGCTGAAAAATACCTATCACATTCGCTTGAAGATGTTTTTTATGTGGTTTGGTATCTGGATAAACATGCTAAGTGCTCATGTCGCGGTTTGGATTTTACTTATATTTATCAGTGCATTAAAGAGCATAAGGAACATGATTTAGAACATTATATTAACCGTATTTTTAACTTAATTTTCTTAAATTATATTGGTTTGGGTTTGCCTGTGATTAATTGCTCAATAGTTACACGGCCTTTAACCGGTTTTTCACAAGAATTCTTTTTGATGAATCAAATTTGTTTTTTGCATAATAATGATGTTCATGGAATACAAAAATTTAAATTATGCGATGAAATGCATCATCTTTCTTTTAAAGATCCTATTTATGAAAAGAACCAGTATTTTTATTACCGCGCTTTGAATGCCGAAAAAATGAAAGATATTTTGGAGCATTTAAATTATGAGGCTCCTGATTTGGATCAAATTGAAGCTATCAAGGCTGAGTTTGAGCAATTAAATGAGGAAACTATTACTAGGATTTATGATATTGCTTCCAGGGATATACGGATTTTGCAGCGTATGGGGTGTACTGATCAGTTCTTGCGTTAAGCGAAAGCATTTTGTTTATCGTTGCGAGCGTAGCTACGCTCGCAACGACGGTTTAGGCCAGGAGGAGAACTACCCATTAAACTGCTCATGTTCCGTACTACCTTTTAAAGCAGTTGTCGCGCTAAGTCCTTGCATTATCGTATTTTGAACGGCATCAAAATAACCAGTGCCAACAAAAGCTTGATGCTTGGTAGCTCTAAAACCGTGTTGTTCTTGCGCCATTTCGCGTTGTTGCATTTGCGAATAAGCAAACATTCCTTCCTGGTTATATTCTCTAGCAATTTCAAACATGCTTAAATTTAAACTATGCCAGCCTGCTAAAGTAATAAACTGGAATTTATAACCCATGGCAAATAATTGTTCTCTAAACGTTCTTAAGTCTTTTTCGTTTAAATTAGCCTGCCAGTTGAACGAAGGGGAGCAGTTATAACATAAAAGCTTGCCAGGGAATTTTGCATGAATAGCATTGGCAAATGTTTGTGCTTCTTCAAGATTTGGTTTGGAAGTTTCGCACCAAATCATATCTGCATAAGGTGCATAGGCCAATCCACGACTAATGGCCTGCTCTATCCCTGAACGCACGTAATAAAACCCTTCCGAACTGCGTTTGCCAGTTAGAAAAATAGTATCATTACTATCAAAATCACTGGTTATCAAATCTGCGCCATTAGCATCGGTTCGGGCAATAATTAGAGTGGGTACAGCTTGAATGTCTGCAGCCAAACGTGCAGCTACTAATTTATGTACGGCCTCAGCTGTAGGTACCAAGACTTTGCCACCCATATGACCGCATTTTTTGGCAGAAGCTAATTGATCTTCAAAATGAACTGCTGAAGCACCAGCGCGTATCATATGTTTCATTAATTCAAAAGCGTTTAAATTGCCGCCAAAACCTGCTTCCGCATCTGCAATAATTGGTGTATACCAATCAATAGGATGTTCTTGTTTTAGGCAGTAAATTTCATCTGTACGTTGTAAGGCATTATTAATGGTTTCAACTAATTTTGGCACTGAGTCAACAGGATAGAGACTTTGATCCGGATACATTTGTCCGGAAGTATTATGATCTCCTGCAACTTGCCAACCAGAGCAATAAATTGCTTTTAAACCCGCTTGTGTTGCCTGGACTGCTTGATTGCCAGTTAAACACCCTAAGGCTGTAACGGGAGTATTTTCTTGGAGCATATCCCATAATTTTTGGGCGCCTCGAGTAGCCAAGGTGTACTCAAATTTTATAGATGGTCTTAGTTTCACAACATCTTCAGCAGAATAGGGACGCGTGACTCCTTTCCAACGCGTATTTTTTTCCCACTCAACAACTAAATCATTAGCTTGTTCTTGAATATTCATGTTGGATTCCTTGCATTGATTAAATAGGGATAAGCAGGTGTTGTGAGAAAATCATCAAATGTTGCATTAAAGATCATGCGTTCTAAAAGAATTTTAGCGGTAACTAAGGCTGTAGTTTGGTGGTTCTTTTGGCTGTATTCATTAAATAAATCCGTGTATTCTTCGTCAATCCACAGACGCAACAGTGCTTCATCGAGTTTTTGTCCATTGCTTAAAACCGCATTGAAATGTACCCATTGCCATAATTGTGCCCGACAAATTTCCGCTGTTGCTGCATCTTCCATGAGATTTCGAATCGGTACACAGCCATTCCCCATAAGCCAGGCTTCGACATAGAGTAGGGCAACACTAATATTGGTTCGTACGCCATTTTCAGTAATCTCTCCTGCAGGAATTGCTAATAAATCATGCGCGGTAATTTCAGGTCCAGTTGGAATTTTACTGATTTGATTTGGTCCTGGCATAAGCTCATTAAAGGCTTCCAGGGCGATGGCTATTAAACCAGGATGTGCTACCCAAGTACCATCGTGCCCTGCTGCAGCTTCTCGTTGTTTGTCAGCAAATACTCTATTCATAGCTTCTTGGTTAGCTTGCGGGTTATTTTTAATTGGGATTTGTGCCGCCATTCCTCCCATAGCATGAATCCCACGTTTATGGCAGGTTTTAATTAATAACTGTACATAAGAGTGTAGGAAATGACACGTCATAGTAACTTGTTGTCGGTCGGGTAAAACACAGGCGTTATGGTTGCGGAATTTTTTTATAAAGGAAAAAATATAATCCCATCTGCCGCAATTTAATCCAACAATGTGATCGCGTAACTCATAAATAATTTCATCCATTTCAAAAGCAGCAGTAATTGTTTCAATTAAAACAGTGGCCTTAATGCTGTGCTGCGGGATGTTGAGCACTTGTTGTGCTTTGATAAACACATCGTTCCATAAACGGGCTTCTAAATGCGATTCAAGCTTGGGTAGGTAAAAATAGGGCCCAGTCCCTTGTTCTTGTAAACGTTTCGCATTATGAAAAAGATACAACATAGAGTCGAATAATGAGGCAGATATTGGGTGACCATCAATCAATACATGCGCCTCATCCAAATGCCAGCCGCGAGGACGAACTATCAATACTGCCGGATCAGGCTTTAAAGTATAACTTTTGTTTGTTTCAGGATCGGTATAAGCAATGGTTTTGCGCACAGCATCGTATAAATTTACTTGGCCATCCAGGCAATTGTCCCAAGAAGGTGCGTTGGAGTCTTCAAAATCAGCCATAAATACTTTAGCACCACTATTCAAGGCGTTAATAATCATTTTTCTATCAACCGGTCCGGTAATTTCCACGCGTCGGTCTTGCAAATCGGGAGGGGTATTAGCAATAGTCCAATTTTTTTGGCGTAATTCGCTGGTTTCTTTTAAAAATTCTGGAAAGGCTCCCTCATCAAAACGTTTTTGTCTTTGTTGGCGTAAGTGCAATAGCTCAAGACGACGGTCACGTGCAAAACGTTCCATAGTTGTCAAAAAATTCATCGCCTCATCGCTTAGGATAAATCTATTATGAGGCGATAGAGCTGCCTGAATCTGGTAATGCCTTGTATTCATTTCAATAATCCCTTATCTACTTATCTATCTTTGTATCATATTGCGGAATATAAGTGAATTGTTTGTTCTTGAATTGACTACTATATAATGATACTTTTCTAATATGTGGCTTTGATTCCATTGAGCATGGAGCTCGAATTGTATAAAAAATTAATCTACCTTTCTATTTGTACTTTTATCTCGCCCATGTCTTTACATGCGCTGGGTTTGGGTGAAATGAAGGTGGAGTCATCGCTAAATCAAGCTTTTCATGCTGAAATTGAATTGGTAGACACTAATGGAGTTGGCTTACCGGATATTCGAGTAGGCTTGGCCGATGCAGATAATTTTAAACGCGTTGGTATTCAGCTGGTACCTGCTTTAGATTTATTGGAATTTAAAGTGCAGCGTAATCACCATGGTAAATTAGTGATTTTAGTCAGTTCTCAAGATCGTATTGATGATCCCTACATGCAGCTAATAGTTGATTTAGCTTGGCCTCATGGCCAGCTATTTAAAGTTTATACTGTTCTATTAGACCCACCTGGTTATAAACTTGCCGCGACTAAAGTACAAAGCAAGCGTTTGTATTATAAAAATTCTAAATCCTATACTAAGGAGCCAGGAGTAATTAATAAAGAAGTTATCAGTTCTGTTAGTCATAGTTCACCAAAAATAAATGATGAAAAAACGAGCGCCACCTACGGTCCCACCGTGGATAATGAAAATGTTTGGCAAATCGCACAAAGGTATAAAACATCCGAAGTAAGCTTGCCGCAAGTGGTCCTGGCCATTGTAGGATCAAATCCAGAAGACTTTACAGATGGTAATTTGAATGGCATGAAAAAAGGAGTGCGTTTAGTTATACCATCAACCAATGAGATTCAAAAAATTTCTGCTGAATTGGCAACCGAAGAAGTTATGGCGCACGATCAAGCATGGAATGATAAAACGATTATAAATCATGTCATCACGCCACCTTATATGGGAGTCGATAAGCAAATACCGCTTCAAGAAAATCCTGAGTCGGTTATTCCTTCGATTCCAAAAGTCATACATCTGGTGGAACCACCACCAAGCTCTTTAAATCCACAAACCAGCTTATTAGTGCCTATGAATGCCGTTGTCCCTGCGCCAGTCTATAAAGAACAAGATGCTCTGACTAAGGCGCAACTTGCTATTACCACCGCAGCAGTGGAATCCATGCGTGAGGCACATGCGTTAATGGTAGAGCAATTTAAACGAGCGCAGGCTGAAAATAAAAAATTGCAAAAATTATTAAATAATCGCGATCAAGAGTTGGCGAAAATTAAAACGCAATTGCAACTTTTAACTAAAGAACGTCACGCTGTTGCAGCACAAACCAGTTCTTCGGTGCCTAATGATAAAGAACAAAGCTCCTGGACTTATTTACTGATACTGCTGATGGCAGCTGGTAGTGGTATCTGGGGGCTTTGGTATTATCAGTTACCAAAAGCACAAGACAAAAAAGAAGAAGCTCCTAAAGAGCCTATAAAAAAATCTCTTCCTCAACTACCTGATTTGGAACAAGAGCCTGCTGTAGTTGAAAAACCAGAACCCGAAGCAGTTGAAGATGAAGTAACTCTTCTTATTCCTAAACCACAAGTCGATTCGGAAGAAGAGCACGTATTAGAGTTTGAGCCTGGTTTGTATAAATCCGAAGCAAATGCCGCGCCTGTAAAAAGCAGTCAAGCCTTCGACACTTTATTATCGCTCGCTAAAACTTATATAGACGCTAAAGATGTTGGCTCTGCAACCAATGCCTTAAATGAAGTACTTCAATATGGCACTCAAGCACAAAAAGATGAGGCACAAAGTTTATTGGATAAATTAAAATCATAAAGAATTTCCATGAGATTCCATTGAGAAAATGGTCGCTAGGGCAATGGCTAAGTTTTTGGGTTTAAGCCGAAAAGTATAGACAAAACCAAGCAGGTATTATAAATTGAGCCTTTTTATCAGGATAATTTCATGCGTATTGCCTTAGTGGTTGAATACGATGGGAGCCAGTACCATGGTTGGCAAGCCCAAACCGGCCTGCATACGATTCAGCAAACACTTGAACATGCTTTATCTAAAGTTGCCGACTCCCCCGTAGCTGTAGTGTGTGCCGGCAGAACTGATACCGGAGTGCATGCTACCAATCAAGTTGTTCATTTTGATTGCGAAAAGGTACGCAGCATCCGTGCTTGGATTCATGGTGCTAACTCCTATTTACCAAAGGATATTTGTGTGAAGTGGGGCAAACAAGTGCCTGAAGAGTTTCACGCGCGTTATTCAGCTTTATCCAGACGCTACCGCTACGTGATCTTTAATTGCCCAATTAGACCTGCATTGCAACGAAGTGGTGTTACCTGGCAATACCGGCAATTGGATCATAATCTCATGCATGAGGCGGCTCAGAGCCTCTTGGGTGAAAATGATTTCACTTCATTTCGCTCTGTTGAATGCCAATCAAAAACTCCTATGCGCAATGTGCACTCAGTTGAGGTACGTCGTCATGGCGATTTGATTGTGATTGATATCACGGCAAATGCTTTTTTACATCATATGGTTAGAAACATAGCTGGAGTGTTAATCGCTGTGGGGGCAGGCAAACATCCAGTGCCCTGGGTGGATGAAGTATTAAAAGCTAAAGACCGAAGATTAGGCGCGGAAACTGCACCGCCTTATGGTTTATATCTGGTACAGGTTGCATATCCTGCAGAATTTTCTATATTGCAAACTAATCCTGGCCCTTTGTTCTTGTGGGAGAAGTAAATGAACCCACGCGTGCATGTAAAAATGTGTGGTATGACTCGTGCTGAGGATATCGCTTATGCGTCTGGTTTAGGGGTGGATGCGATTGGTTTGATATTTTATCCTAAAAGTCCGCGAGCCATTAGTTTGGATAAGGCAGTACAGCTAACCGAAAATCTGTCGCCTTTTTTAAGCGTGGTAGCAGTATTAGTAAATCCTGATCCAATTTTTGTACATGATTTATTAGCCGAAGTACCTATTAACGTCTTGCAATTTCATGGTGATGAAACCCCTGAGTTTTGTGAGCAATTTAATAGACCCTATATTAAAAGTTTACAAACGGAATCAACCGGCCAAATGCAACAGGCGGCTCAAACTTATGGTAAAGCAACTGCTATACTCTTTGATACTCCTTCAGCAAGTACCAGAGGCGGTACAGGCCAACGCTTTGATTGGCAAGTAATTCCAAAAAACTTGGCTAAACCATATATACTTGCTGGTGGAATTAATGAAGGCAATATAGATGAAGCACTCTTAAGCTGCTCTCCCTATGCTATTGATATATGCAGCGGTATTGAGTCAGCGCCGGGAGTGAAAGATCATACTAAAATGAGTCGGTTTATTAAGGCAATATGGGGCAAATGATGAGCAAGAAAGAACTTCCAGATGAACACGGTCATTTCGGTCCTTACGGTGGTATGTTTGTAGCAGATACTTTAATTTTTGCTTTGCAGGAACTTGATAAGGCCTATAAAAAATATCAGGCTGATCCTGAGTTTTTGAAAGAATTACATTTAGAGCTAGCCGATTATGTAGGACGACCAAATCCTTTATACCATGCCAAACGTTTGAGTAAAGAAATCGGTGGAGCACAGATTTATTTAAAGCGTGAAGATTTGAACCATACGGGTGCACATAAGATAAATAATACCGTGGGCCAGGGTTTATTAGCCAAACGAATGGGTAAAACCCGAATAATCGCTGAAACAGGAGCTGGGCAACACGGAGTGGCAGCAGCGACCGTTGCGGCTAAGCTTGGTTTTGAATGCGTGGTCTACATGGGTTCTGAAGATATCAAACGCCAGGCTACTAATGTTTATCGAATGAAGCTGTTGGGTGCAACAGTAGTACCAGTAACCGCTGGTTCTAAAACTTTAAAAGATGCATTAAACGAAGCTATGCGTGATTGGGTAAGTAATGTAGATGATACTTTTTATATTATTGGCACGGTTGCAGGGCCGCATCCTTATCCGCAAATGGTTCGTGATTTTCAGGCCATTATTGGTATAGAAGCCAGGGCTCAATGTCTTGAGAAAACGGGACGTCTACCAGATGCTTTGGTTGCCTGTGTTGGCGGAGGGTCTAATGCAATTGGTTTATTTTATCCCTTTTTAGAAGATGAATCGGTAGCGATTTATGGCGTAGAAGCAGCAGGTAAGGGTTTGGCAACAGGAGAACATTCAGCCTCTCTTATTGCTGGTAAACCAGGTGTACTGCACGGAAATCGCACTTATTTACTTTGTGATGAATACGGACAAATAAAGGATACGCATTCAGTATCTGCCGGACTTGACTACCCAGGGGTAGGCCCGGAACATGCTTATTTAAAAGATACGAAACGTGCTGTTTATGAGTCAATTACCGACGATGAAGCTTTGGCTGCCTTTCGTACTTTAACACGTGTCGAAGGTATTATGCCTGCACTTGAGTCCAGTCATGCCGTAGCTTATGCTATGAAACTTGCTAAAACTATGGCGGTAGATCAAACCATCATTGTCAATTTGTCCGGTCGCGGCGATAAAGACATACATACAGTTGCAGCTATTGATACTATTTCAGTGGATTAATTATGAATCGAATTGATCAAACACTTTTGCGCTTAAAAATTAGTGGCAAAAAAATGCTAAGTCCCTATATCACAGCAGGGGATCCGGAACCGTCAATGACGGTGGAATTGATGCATGCCTTGGTTAAGGCTGGCGCAGATATCATAGAATTGGGCATCCCTTTTTCCGATCCAATGGCAGAAGGCCCTGTTATTCAACATGCAATGGAACGAGCATTGGCTCATGCTGTTCATTGTCCTGATGTTTTGAAAATGGTTATGGAGTTTAGAAAGCAAGATAGCCAAACACCAATAGTGCTTATGGGTTATGTTAATCCCATAGAACAATACGGTTATGAACGGTTTGCAGCCGATGCGAGTAAAGCTGGTGTGGACGGGACTATTTTGGTGGACTTACCCCCAGAAGAAAGCGCCCAAGTGCATGCACTATGGCAACAATACGGTTTACACAGCATTTATTTATGTTCTCCAACTACCTCAGCCGAACGCATGCAGTTAATTAATACAGTGGGTAATGGCTATCTGTATTATGTTTCCTTAAAAGGGGTGACTGGTTCAGATGCTTTGGATATGGAGAGTTTACACAGCCAATATCAAACCAGAAAGGCGCAAACACAATTGCCCTTGATGGTTGGTTTTGGCATAAAAACACCGGAGATGGCAGCGGCGGTGGCTGGTTTTGCCGATGGAGTTATAGTCGGTGCAGCGATAATTAATGAAATTTTGAGAGCATATGAAGCCAAAGATAATGCCGCTCAAGCTGGAGCGAATTTAATGCATTCTATGCGTCAAGCAATCGATAACAATGGAAGCAAAGTATGACAGAAAACACTGAAAAACGTGTACATTTTATACGTCAATTAATTACAGAAGAATTAGCTTCAGGTAAACATAAATCAGTAGTTACACGATTTCCTCCTGAACCTAATGGCTATTTACATATAGGTCATGCAAAATCCATTTGTTTGAATTTTGGTTTAGCAGAAGAGTTTTCTGGAAAATGTTTTTTACGTTTTGATGATACTAATCCTATAAAAGAAGAAGACGAATACGTTAAAGCAATCATTGATGACGTCCGTTGGTTGGGTTTTGAATGGTGTGATATGACGCATTCATCCGATTATTACCAAGAGCTCTATGATTTTGCAGTGATATTAATTGAAAAAGATTTGGCTTATGTAGACAGTTTGACTATGGAAGAAATTCGCGAATACCGCGGAACCTTACAAAAACCAGGCCGTGAAAGTCCTTATCGAAATCGACCAGTAGCAGAAAGTCTGGATATATTTAGCCGCATGAAGGCAGGGGAATTTGCTGATGGTACGCATGTTTTGCGTGCAAAAATTGATATGCAATCCGGTAATATCAATATGCGCGATCCCGTGCTGTATCGAATTCGCCATGCTACACATCAACGTACTGGCGATGCTTGGTGCATATATCCTATGTACGATTATGCGCATCCCATTTCGGATGCCTTGGAATTAATTACACATTCACTATGTACTTTAGAATTTCAGGATCACCGACCTTTATACGATTGGTGTGTTGATAATTTACCTTTGCCTGCAAAACCCATACAAACAGAATTTGCTCGTTTGAATATCTCGCATACTGTTACTTCCAAAAGAAAATTACGTGAATTAGTTGAGAGCAAAGCAGTGAGCGGTTGGGATGATCCACGCTTACCTACTTTACGGGGTATGCGTAAACGTGGATATCCACCAGCAGCCTTAAGACAATTTTGTGAAATCATTGGTATATCGCGGGCTGATTCGGTGATTGATATGTCCATTTTAGAAGAATGCATACGCGCTGAATTGAATAGAACTGCTAAACGTACTTTGTGCGTGATGGATCCGATTAAAGTAGTATTGGAAAATTATCCTGAAGGCAAGGTGGAGCAATTAAAAGCGAATTTTTATCCGCAAGATGCTGCATCAGAAAGCCGGGAATTGCCATTTTCACGTGAACTCTTTATTGAGCGCTCCGACTTCATGGAAGATCCACCGAAAAAATATTTTCGTTTAGCTCCAGGAGCGGAAGTGCGGCTGCGTCATGCTTATGTAATTAAATGCCATGAAGTAATTAAAGATACGCAAGGCGAAGTTATCGAATTACGTTGCACCTATGATGCCGACACCTTAGGTAAAAATCCTGAAGACAGGAAGATAAAAGGCGTGATTCATTGGGTTTCTTGTGCAGAAGCGTATCCAGTTACAGTATATCAGTACGATAGGTTATTTACTGATGCCAATCCTGCACGTGAAGAAGATTTTATGCAGTTTTTAAATCATGATTCCATGCAAACTTTAAAAGGATTTTGTGAACCTTCTTTAGCGCATTTACAAGAGGGCGAAGTAGTGCAGTTTGAGCGTTTGGGCTACTATTGCGTGAATAAAGTCAGTAATGGCAACGTGGATGCCTTTCATCGGGTAGTAGATTTAAAAGATACTTGGGGCAAGCAGAGCTAAGGGGCAAAGATGTTGCATTTATATAATTCATTAACACGAACTAAAGAACCATTTACTCCTATTCATCCTGGGAAAATTGGCATGTATGTTTGTGGAATTACTGTTTATGATCGCTGTCATTTAGGTCACGCGCGTTCCATGGTTGCTTTTGATGTGATAGTTCGTTATCTGCGATCGCAAGGCTTTGAAGTAACGTACGTACGTAATATTACCGATATTGACGATAAAATAATTGCTCGTGCTAATGAGCGCGGCATTCCTATAGATGAACTGACAGGTCAGTTTATTGAAGCGATGAATGAGGATACGCGTGCTTTAAATATTTTAATTCCTGATTTAGAGCCAAGAGCAACAGGGCATGTAGATACTATTATTAAACTTATACAACGACTTTTGGATAACAATAGTGCTTATGTAAGTGATAATGGTGATGTGTGTTATTCCGTAGAAGCATTTGCAGGTTATGGTAAATTATCGCATAAAGATATTGATGGTTTATTATCGGGTGCGAGGGTGGAAGTAGTTCGAGAAAAACGTTCACCTTTAGATTTCGTTTTATGGAAAAAAGCAAAAGAAAATGAACCAAGTTGGCCATCGCCGTGGGGTGAGGGTAGACCGGGTTGGCATATTGAATGTTCTGCTATGGCTTTGCATGAATTGGGAGATACTTTTGATATTCATGGCGGTGGTTTGGATTTGCAATTTCCCCATCATGAAAATGAAATAGCACAAAGTGAAGCAGCTACTGGAAAACATTTCGCTAACTATTGGCTGCATGTGGGTATGTTGCAAGTAAATAATGAAAAAATGTCGAAATCAGTAGGTAATTTTTTCACTATTGAGGATGTTTTACGCGTTCATAATCCAGAAGTAGTACGTTATTTCCTTTTGAGCAGTCATTATCGAAGTTCTTTGAATTATACAGAAGAGAATTTATTAAATGCTAAAAAAGCGTTGACGCGTTTGTATCAAGCTATTAAAGATAATAATGTCAGTGACTTTCAAGGTGAGTTGGACGCGCATTGGGTGAATGAATTTACCAAAGCGATGGACGATGATTTTAATACTCCAATTGCCTTATCGGTTTTGTTTCAATTAAGTCATGAAGTGAATAGAAATAGTTCACCTGCTTTAGTGGCGACTTTAAAACATTTAGCTGGGATTATGGGATTGTTATATGAAGATCCAGCCGCTTTTTTACAAGCCGGTTTTGCTGAGGATGATAAGGCGCTTATAGAGCAATTGATAGCGGAGCGCTTGCAGGCAAGAGCAGAACGTAATTGGGCCAGGGCGGATCAAATAAGGGCTGAGTTGTTGGCTAAGGGAATTGAATTAGAAGATGGAGCTTCGGGTACAACTTGGCGTAAGGTTCTTGTGGATTGATTGGGGGTTGGGGGTGGATTAACCCCTCATCCCCAACCCTTCTCCCCAGAGGGGAGAAGGGAGCCTTTTTTTGGCAGATTTCTCCCTAAAAGGGAGCTGTTTTTTGCCCGATTGCTCCCTTCACTCCTATGAAGAGAAGGGAGCTGTTTTTTGCCCGATTGCTCCCTTCACTCCTATGAAGAGAAGGGAGCTGTTTTTTTGCCCGATTGCTCCCTTCACTCCTATGAAGAGAAGGGAGCTGTTTTTTGCCCGATTGCTCCCTTCACTCCTA
>JBAZRP010000068.1:0-15702 GCA_041662885.1 Legionella sp. | reverse complement strand
AAAGTGGCATTGACAAAAAAATTTCATTACCGTCACCACCCTCATCCGCCCCTTCGGGGCACCTTCTCCCGCAAAGCGGGAGAAGGGAGCTTCGATTGGGTTCAAAAAGGTGGGGCGACCTCGGGCCAAGGCCCAACCTACTACATCTTGTCACACTCAATTGTTATGGTATGATCCTATTTACCAATATCAACCAAGGCCTAAAATGACTTTTGTCGTAACAGAAAGTTGTATTAAATGTAAATATACAGATTGTGTAGAAGTTTGCCCCGTAGATTGCTTTTACGAAGGACCTAACTTTTTAGTTATTGATCCTGAAGAATGCATTGACTGTGCTTTGTGTGAGCCTGAATGTCCAGTAAATGCCATTGTTTCTGAGGATGATCTGGCCGGAAACCAAAAGCAATTTTTAGAATTGAATGCTGAATTAGCGCAAAAATGGCCCAATCTAACTTCTAAAAAAGAAGGTATGCCGGATGCGGCACAATGGGAAGGTGTTACCGATAAACTTCAATATTTGCAGAAAGATTGGAACAAATAACCTCGCTTGCGCAAACCTGTCGGCGCTATCTTAGTGACAAAGGTAGACTAACCACTGCCATTCCAGGTTTTGTCGCACGAGCGCCTCAATCGGATTTGGCACAAGCTATTGCTGAGACCATTGAGGCTAAATCCACTTTAGTTGCAGAAGCAGGTACCGGAACCGGTAAAACTTTTGCTTACTTATTACCTTGTTTACTCAGCGGTAAAAAGGCGCTAATTTCTACAGCTACCAAAACCTTACAAGATCAATTATATCAAAAGGATCTGCCTACTTTAGTGAATGCTTTAGGCAAATCCATACGCATTCAAAATTTAAAAGGCCGTTCTAATTATATTTGCCAACACAGGGTGGCCTTGCATGCAGAAGAAGGTCATTTTCAAACTCCGCAAGCAGCACATGAAATAATACATATTCGCGATAAATTAGCGCAAATGAATGATGGCGAGCGTTCTGAATTACCCGAAATCAATGAAGATTCCCCGGTTTGGTATTACGTTACCTCCACTGCGGAAAATTGTTTGGGAGCAGAATGTCCGAATAAAGATACCTGTTTTTTAATTAAGGCCCGTAAACGGGCAATGGAAGCGGACGTTGTTATTATCAATCACCATCTATTTTTTGCCGATTCACAATTAAAACAAGAGGGTTTTGGTGAATTATTACCCGGTGTGGACGTAGTTATCTTTGATGAAGCACATCAATTAGCGGAGATTGCTTCTAATTTTAATGGCCAACGCTTGGGAACCCGGCAATTTAATGATCTAATCAACGATACAATTACTGAATGGCCAGCTTTAGACCTAGCAAATCAACCCTTAAAATCTTTAAGTAATAAAGCAGATAAACTGATGGATGAATTATTTAACAGTATTGCTGCTAAAGAAGATCGTTTAAGTTGGGAGGAGGTAGAGCGTAACCAAGAATTTCGCCAAGCTTGGGATAAATGGCAGGCTTTAGTAAAAGAGTTCCACGATTGTTTTACTAATGAAATCCTGGAAGAAGCTTCAGCCTTGAAACGCTGTCAGGAGCGTTTGCAAGAATTACAGCATATTTTAGCGGTTTTTACTCAGTCCTCAAAAGACAAGATTCGCTGGTTAGAACGTTTTAAACATACTCTGGTATTCCATGCAACTCCTTACGATGTAGCGCAATCTTTTAGTGAAATTATCCAAAGACAAGCCTGTGCCTATGTGTTTACTTCCGCCACCTTAACTATTGCCGACTCTTTTGATAGCTTTTGTAAGTCTTTAGGACTGAATCAAGCAAAGACTTTATTACTACCAAGTCCTTTTGATTATCCGCAGCAAGCCTTATTGTATTTGCCACGGGGTTTGCCTGATCCTAAAGATTCTCGTTATTATGAGGCTTTATTAGATAAAGTTCTGCCAGTCATTGAAGCTTGCGGCGGCCGCTGTTTTTTTCTGTTTACCAGTCATCGAGCGTTAAAAATAGTTGCTCAAATGCTGTCCAATAAATTAAACTACCCCTTATTAATCCAGGGTGAAGAGGCTAAACCGATTTTATTGGCACGTTTTAGACAATTGGGCAATGCGGTATTATTAGGCACCGCTACTTTTTGGGAAGGTGTGGATGTTAAAGGCGAGGCACTTTCTTGCGTTATTATAGATAAATTACCCTTTGCAAGCCCTGTAGACCCAGTAACTCGTGGTAGAATGGCCTATTTGAAACAAAAGGGCTTATCAGGCTTTGATGAATTATCCTTACCCAATGCTGTGATTGCTTTAAAACAAGGAGTAGGGCGCTTAATTCGAGATGTCAGTGATAAAGGTGTCCTGATGATAGCTGATCCGCGTTTGACCAGCAGGGAATACGGACGCACAATTTTGGCAAGTTTACCGCCAATACCCAAAACGCGTGACGCACAAAGGGTGTTGCATTTTATAGAAGAATTGGCTTTAGATTATGAACCTATTAGCGATTGATACCTCCACAGAATTAGCAAGCCTGGCCTTGCTTATTGGCGATGAAATGACTAGTGAAGAACAGCCTAGTCTAAAAACGCATGCCCAAACCGTGCTGCCCCTTATCGACCGCTTATTAAGTCAGGCCAATGTTAATTTAGCCCAGTTAGATGGCATAGTTTTTGGCTGTGGCCCCGGTAGTTTTACCGGCTTACGCATAGCGTGTAGCATAGCCAAAGGTTTGGCCTGCGCGCACGATTTGCCTTTGATTCCAGTAAGTAGTTTGGCCGCTATGGCTTATGAAGTACGGCAACAAACCAAGTATGCACCAGCGCCAATTTTGGCTGTTTTGGATGCACGCATGCAGGAATTGTATTGGGCATATTTTGCACCAGGGACTTTATTAGCTGAAGACTGCTTAAATGCAGCAGCGGATATAAAAGTACCTGCAACACCTGGTTTGGTTATTACCGGAACCGGAATTGAGGAATACTGGCCCGATTTATCCAAGGATTTACAAAGCCAAATCCATGGTACAATACCCGCATACCCTAAAGCAGCTGCCATGATTCGACTAGCGGTAGACGCTGGAATTAAACCAGTTGCGGCAGCCAAAGCGCAGCCTGTTTATGTGCGAAATCAGGTAACTCAAGGAGATTCACGTGGATAAAAAATTATTGGAAATTTTAGTATGCCCCTTATGCAAGGGTAAGTTACTTTATAAAAAACCAGAGCTTATCTGCCTTTTTGATAGATTGGCATTCCCTATTCGTGAGGACATTCCAGTAATGTTGGAGCATGAGGCACGTTTTATTAGTTTGGAAGAAAAAGACAAATTATGAGTACCCATTTTCATATAATCATTCCCGCACGCTATCAATCTACGCGTTTTCCGGGCAAATTGCTGATGGATTTAAACGGCATGACAGTCTTAGAGCGCGTCTACCGCCAAGCTCTTTTAGCTCAAGCGCAATCAGTTGTAATCGCTACCGATAATGCAGAAATTGCCACTCATGCCGCTCATTTTGGGGCAAAAGTTATTATGACTGCTCCGACCCATCAAAGTGGAACCGATAGGATAGCTGAAGTGGTGGCCAAAGAGCGGTTTGCGGATGATGCGATTGTAGTAAATGTGCAAGGTGATGAGCCTTTTATAGCACCAGAATTAATCACCCAAGTTGCTAAAAGTTTAGCCAATAGCCAAGCACCCATGGCTACTTTATGTTGGCCTATTGAAAGCTCAGAACAATTGTATAATCCCAATGTAGTTAAAGTGGTTCGAACAGCAGATGAGCACGCGCTTTATTTTTCAAGAAGCCCTATACCGTATGATCGTCATAATCAGCATTCGTTCGCTAATGCCTTTAGACATATAGGTTTATATGCATACAGAGCTAATTTCTTATTGGATTATGTAACCTGGCCTGTAAGTGAGTTAGAGGCTTTAGAGGGTTTAGAGCAGTTGCGGGTTTTAGAGCGAGGTATGGGTATTAAGGTAGAGCAAGCCTGTGTGGCTCCTCAGCAGGATATCAATACTGAGGAAGATTTAGCCGCAGCACTTAGCTTGACCTCATAGATGGGCCAAGGCCTAATCTACTTAATAAAGTCTTTGCTTCTATAAACTTTGCGTAAGTAGATAAATAAAGCTGGGAGCAACATCAGAATAATTCCAAATGAGAAAATAATCCGGAAATGGTTGGCTCCGCCTACATTGATACTGTCTTCGGGGGGAATAAATCCTACCAAGAGTGTTATAAAACAGCCGAGTAGACCCAGAATACAAGTGGTGTAATAGCCTGTTTTACCACCGGGTATAGCGAAGGGTCGTTTAACTTTGGGAAACTTGCCTTTTAGTCGCCAGGCAGCAATAAACATGAGGACATACATCATCATGTATAATTCAGTACTCAAGGCGGTAAATAACCAGTAAATAGCATTAACCGTTGGGAAGAGCAAAAATCCACCGCAAAGTAGCGTTACTATAACTGCCTGGACTAGCAAAATTCTCGAAGCTACACCATGTTTGTTGAGCACGCATAAAGATTCAGGCAAAAAATCATGGCGGGCGGCCATCATTAAGCCTTTAGCCGGTGAAATAATCCAGTTGATCATAGACCCTAAACTGCCCAATAACAGCAAACAAACCAATATTGGCATCATCCAGGATAAATTATAGACTTGGAAAAAATTATCAAAAGCCCGCATAACACCATCGACTAAGGTTATTTTTTCCTTGGGCAAGACAAATGCTATAGCTAAAGAACCAAAAATCATCGTAATAAGAATTAAAATCACAGAAAACAACATGGCCTTAGGATAGTTTTTTTGCGGATCATTGACGTTGCGTACATGCACCGATGCCAATTCCATTCCCAAAAATGAAGTCATGATGGCAGTAAGTGATACCCAGGATTGACTGTCTCCCCAATGTGGAATCAAATTTGGCAGGCTCAAATCTATAGCTAGAGGCTCACCTTTTAGAAGCCAAATTATAGCTAAGACTATGATAAAGCCCATTGGAAGAATCATGCCAAACATGGCACAAAAGCCAGCAAAGCGCGCTGATGCGCGTAATCCTGTGGTCGCAATTAGGGTCAGGGACCAGAAAACCAGTAATATTACCGAAATCAGATAGAATTTATTTTGCGCTAATTCTGGGTTGATTAAGTACGCTAACGTTCCTGCAATAAACGATAAAATGGTTGGGTACCAAACCAAGGTATTAATCCATTGTAACCAAATGGTCAAAAAAGCAAAATTTTCACCAAAGGCATTTTTAACCCAACTGTAAATACCGCCTTCATCATCATGCCAGATGGAAGAAAGTTCGGCAGAGATTAAAGCTACTGGAATTAAGAAAACTACAGCTGAAAAGATAAAAAAGAAGATTAAGGTAGAACCAAATAGAGCAGTTCCTGGTAAATTTCTAATACTGTCAATTGCCCCAGTAATAAGTAAGACTAGAGCTAGAACGGAAATCTTTTCTATGTGCTGATTTTTCATAGGATTATTTTTTGATGAAAAGGTATGCATTGTACCTTAAGTTATGCCCCGTATCCATCTTTACAACCGGGTGACTTTTGTACTGATTCCCCACGAGTTTGCCATTCACTTTCTGTAAATAAATGCAGGCTTAAGGCATGGAGGCCTTGTTCAAACTCAGGCGCAAGCTGTCGGTTTATCATTTTATGTCGTTCTATGCGGCTAAGTCCGTTAAAAACAGTAGATACAGCAATTACTTTGAAGTGAGTTTCGGCACCTTCCGGTACGTGATGTTTGTTTGATTCGTCTTCTACGCTTAAAAAAATGGGGCTTAGAGACTGCTCTAATTGCTGCTGAATTCTTTGTTTTCGTGACATGAGTATACCTTTCCTAGCTATGTGTCACTTTGTGACAATTTATGTCATAAAGTGGTTAATTTTTTGTCAATCCAAGGGGAGGCTTTAATTAAAGCCTTGTCTACAGGCCATTTTACCACTTGGCACCGTATTTGCTAGATGTTATTGTGTGAGTCTAATAACGGAGATCGCCATGAAACAACAAAAGGGTTTTACATTAATCGAATTAATGATAGTGGTGGCAATAGTAGGTATTCTTGCTGCAATTGCTATTCCAGCCTATCAGGACTACACAATCAGAGCCAAAGTATCAGAAGGTCTGGCCTTGGCAAACGCTGCTGAGCTTGCAGTTGCTGAAACAGCTCAATCTACTTCAGTAGTGGCAACGGATCCTAGTATAACTACTGCTTCTACTGGCTATACCAGTCCTGTTACTGCTAATGTAACCGGAATTAGTATTGCTTCAGGAGTAGTAACTGTGAGCATGGGAGGCGGCGTGCCAACTTTCAACATTACCATGAGCCCCGTTCAAGCTGATATCAACAGCCCGATTACATGGCAGTGTGCGGTAAGTGGTGCCGCTTTCAACAAATACGTCCCCGCTAATTGCCGTATCTAATTGCTGACCTTTGAGAACCGCCTTTTTAGGCGGTTTTTTTTATTTCTCTGCTAGGGTCTGTTGACAATTCATCTTTTCAAGCTCGACGTCCCGCGGCTTGTCCGCGGGATCCAGGAAATTTGAATAAGTCAGAGACTGGTTGTATCAATCAAGATCTAACTGGATCCCGCGGACAAGCCGCGGGACGTCGGGAACTAAATTGTCAACAGCCCCTAGTTTTTTTGCAACTAATTTATTCTGTAAACGCACATAATCCGGCATCCCTTTATTATAAGTAGGATAAGCCTCACCTTGAATTAAGGGTGCTAAATAACGTCTGCAGGCCTTTGTTATCCCCATCCCGTCCTCAGTGATAAATTCAGCGGGCATGGCCTTTTCTTGGTTGGCTACATCTGCCAGAGGTACTTTCCCTATAGTCCATTGATAGGGCTCATCTTGTTCACGGATAATAATAGGCATAATAGCATTGTGTCCTTGTACGGCGTATTCAACCGCGGCTTTACCCAAAGCATAAGCTTGGTCTACGTCTACTTGGGAGGCAATATGGCGTGCTGCGCGTTGCAAATAATCGGCTACTGCCCAATGGTATTTGTAACCTAATTCATTTTTAATTAGCTGTGCGATCACCGGTGCTACACCACCTAATTGCGCATGGCCAAAGGCATCGCGCAAACCGGACTCGCTTAAAAATTTGCCATCGCTCGTACGAATACCTTCTGAAACAACGATCACGCAATAACCGTATTTAGTGACACAGGTTTCTACTTTCTTTAAAAACAATGCCTCATTAAAACTACGCTCTGGTAGCAGGATGATATGCGGCGGTTCACTTTCTGTTTCGCCAGCAAGCGCACTGGCTGCAGCTATCCAGCCTGCATGACGTCCCATTACTTCAAGAATAAATACTTTAGTAGAAGATGCGGCCATAGAAGCTACATCAAAACCCGCTTCTTTAGTAGATATAGCGACATACTTTGCTACTGAGCCAAACCCTGGACAGGCGTCGGTAAAAGGCAGGTCATTATCTACTGTTTTAGGTATTCCTATGCAAGTGATAGGGTAGTTTAGAGTCTGTCCTAACTGAGATACCTTATGGGCAGTATCTTGTGAATCGCCACCGCCATTATAGAAAAAATAGCCGATGTTATGGGCTTTAAAGACTTCAATTAGTCTTTGGTATTCATCACCATTATCTTTTAATTTATAGCGGCAAGAGCCAAAGGCACCGGAAGGAGTTTGCAATAATTTGGCGATATCGGCATCGCTTTCTAAATAAGTATCTATGAGATTTTCTTCCAAGGCGCCAATAATGCCATTTTGTGCGGCAAATACGGTACCAATTTTTTCAGGATAGAGTTTTGCTGTTTGTATCACGGCGCAGGCCGATGCATTGATTACCGCTGTAACTCCTCCTGATTGCGCATAAATAGCGTTTTTTACAGTCATTCTTTCTCCTCAAATTTTGAATAATACGGCGAATATTGGTTATCGTATTCGCTGATTACGGCATCAATACTTTGGATTAACTCCGCAAAGCAATTGGCTAAATCTTCTATTGTGCGCGCATGCTGCGCCAGCTTTTCTAATTGAACCACATTTTTTTGTAATACAGGTACCCCACAAAAACAGCAGGCACCATGCAATTTATGAGCCTCGGCTCCTAAGCCTTTGATATCTTTTTGTTGGAAAAAGTCCAGCAAGGCGATACGATTTTTATGTAATTCTTCGATGAATTTAGCTAAAAACTCTTCCGCAAGATTGTGATTCCCTGAAACTTTTTGCACACACAACTGCCAATCAATCGCTGCATGGCGGGCTTTATCGGCGATACGCAGAATTTGTGTTAAAAGTAGTTTTTCATCTATAGGTTTTTGTAAGCAAAAATCAATGCCTGATTTTTTTAAATCTACATTATTCAAATCATTACTATTAGCGGTAATTAATACCATAGGAGTATGTTTATTCAGAATAGATTTTTTACGAATTAAATGCGCGGCCTCCAGACCATCAAGCTTAGGCATGCGTAAATCAAGCAGTATCATATTGAATTTTTTTTCATTACAGACAGCAACAGCCAGTTCACCGTCTTCAACCATGGTGACATGCGCATTTTCTTTCAACAGAGAATCCAACAGCATCATATTAACGGGATTATCTTCTGCTAATAGCAGTTCTGGATGTAATTGGCGTAGTTGATCGCGTAGGGCATTCAATTCTTGATGTTTATTTTTTTCTGCTGGTTTTTCATTGATCAGCAATTCAATCATATCTTGTAATTTTTGAATACTTAAAGGTTTAAACAAGAATCCATCGGCGCCTAAAGCTTGATAATTGGTAATGGTCCAGTTTGAAATTAAGACATAACGCATTTTATCGTGTTTTGCGATTAATTGTGCGACTTGCAATTCACACCCTTGATTTACATTGATAAAGGCAATTTTGCAGTCTGTATTTCTACTTAGTGCTCGGTCTAGTTTATTGAATGAATGAACTACCACACTTTCAATGCCCCAATACGCCAAACCATTACGTAAAGCCTCCAGGTTAAGTGGGTTATCATCAAAACACAGCATTTTTAAATGAGCGAAGCGATGGGTTTGGTGTTTTTCAATTTCATAAGCCATCAATTTTTCGACTTTAATTTTGGCTGTAAATGAAGAACCTTTATTTAATTCGCTGGTAAGGCTAATTTTACCGTGCATTTCTTCACAAAGTTTTTTACAGATAACAAGCCCCAAACCAGAGCCGCCATATCGTCTGGTAATACTGGCATCAGCCTGATTGAATGCGGTGAATAGTTTGCTTTGATCCTCGGCTGAAATTCCTATGCCGGTATCGGAAACGGTTAAGGTCAAGATATAATCTTTGTCTGATTCATGTTCGATTTTAGTGCGAATTAATACATAGCCGTGATCGGTAAATTTAACTGCATTACCAATCAAATTAGAGATAATTTGTTTAATTCGATAGGGGTCGCCTAAAACAGTTTTGGGAACATTGATTTCAGTGATAGGAATTAAATTCAAACCCTTTTTGTAAGCTGTGGGGCCAGCAAGAGATAAAACTTCATCAATGCAGGTACGAATATCAAGCGGTATACAATCCAAATGAAGCTTTCCTGCATCAATTTTAGAGAAGTCTAATATATCGTTGATAATGCTTAATAAATCTTGGGCTGAAGTTTTTATAGTTTTTACGTAATCCAATTGTAAGGGATCAAGTTTTGTTTCTAATAAAACGTTGGTGAATCCAATAACCCCATTCATCGGTGTGCGAATTTCATGGGTCATATTGGCGATGAATTCCGATTTTTGACGGCTTTTTTCTTCAGTTTTTTTCTTATCCAGGGTTAATTCGATATTTTTTTCTTCTAATGATTCCAGGTTTTGTTGCAGATCGGCAGTAGCGGTTTCTATGTATTGATTCATATCCTTGAGCACGCTTAAATACTGTTTTTGCAAATGCGCGCAGCCTTTTTCAATCACTCCCAGTTCACCGCTACTTTTGGTACTAATGCGCGTTTCAAATTCGTTACTCAAAATTTGATTCATACTGCGTCGTAAACGGGAAATTGGCAGATAGATGCGTTTGGATAAAAAGTAATGGATGATTAAGCCCAGCAATAAACCAAATAAGGTAATGAAAATTGAAATAATCAGCATTTGATAGCGTTGTATCAGCATGGTTTGCGTATCGACATCTATTGACAGCCAGCCCAAGATATCATCTGGTTGCAAAGCGGTTCTGCTGGGGACGTTTTTAATGGGTGCGTTGGAATACAAATTAAATTTAGGAATAGTGATTGGGGCAATAAAATTAATAGTAAAAGGGTTTATTTTTTTACTTTCGATATAATCACCGGTGAAATCAGGCGGATTAAAGGGCTCATGTAGGGAATGTTTGCCACCGCGATATGCCAGTAATTGACCATTTGCATTGTAAAAGGCCAGAGCTTTGACTTCAGGATTAATGGTTGAGGCATTAATTAGACCTTGTAGGGTGCGATCGTCGTTTCGTAATAAGGCAAATTGGGCTGCTGGCAGTAATTGGCGAATGTAGGCTTCACCAAGACGCGACATATGCATTTCGAGGTCTTTTCCAAATTGGCCGTTGTAAAAAAAGGCGAACAGTATTGCGACCAAAAAGGCAGGAATTAGGGTGGTGATGCGTAACTGATATTTGATACCAACTCTTTTCAAGAAAGCTCCTGGTCTATGGTTGTAGTGCTTTGCCTTCGTACTAAAGTGAGCTATTATAGCGTGATTGCTTTATTCCTTACAACGGAAGATATTATGAAAGTTAGAACAAGATTTGCACCAAGTCCTACTGGTTTTTTGCATGTAGGAGGTGTTCGTACAGCACTTTTTGCCTGGCTGTACGCCAAACGACATCATGGCCAGTTCATTTTGCGCATAGAAGATACTGATAGAGAACGTTCTACACAAGAATCCATCGAAGCTATTGTACAAGGAATGGAATGGTTGGGTTTGCACGCTGATGAAGGTCCTTTTTATCAAACAGACCGTTATGATCGTTATGAAGAAGTAGCTTTGCAATTTTTAAATGAAGGTAAGGCTTATAGATGTGAATGCAGTAAAGAACGGTTGGAAGCTTTACGTGAAGCGCAACTTCAAGCGAAAGAAAAGCCTCGTTATGACGGTCATTGTCGTACTAAAAATCTTTCTTTAAGCGATAAACCCTTCGTGGTTAGGTTTAAAAATCCCACAACTGGAACCGTTAGTTTTAAAGACGAAGTGTATGGCGACATTCATGTGGAAAATGCAGAAATGGATGATTTGATTTTAATTCGTTCCGACGGTCATCCGACTTATAATTTTGCAGTGGTAATTGATGATTTGGATATGCAGATAAGCCACGTAATCCGTGGTGATGATCATATCAATAATACGCCCAGACAAATTAATTTATATAAGGCTTTGGATGCGCCTATTCCCGTTTTTGCACATTTACCTATGATTTTAGGTGATGATGGCAAGCGTCTGTCCAAACGACATGGCGCTGTGAGTGTGCTGCAATTTAAAGAAATGGGTATTTTACCCCATGCATTATTAAACTATTTAGTGCGCTTGGGTTGGTCGCATGGCGATCAAGAAATTTTTAGTTTGGATGAAATGATTAGCAGCTTTGATTTACAACATATAAGCCGCGGTGTTTCCAGTTTTAATTACGATAAGTTGTATTGGCTGAATCAACACTACCAAAAATCCGATGATCCAAAAGCTGTGGCCCAAGCTTTGGCTTGGCATTTTGAACAGGCCGGCATTGATATTAGTAAGGGTCCTGCCTTGAGTGATTTGGTCGCAGTACAGGCGGAGCGTTGCAAAACTTTAGTCGAATTGTGTCAAATGAGCACGTATTTTTATGCGGATACTATTGAATATGATGAAGATGCAGTAAAAAAACATCTGCGGCCGGTGGTGTTAGAGCCTTTAACATCTTTGTACCAACGTTTGAATAAGTTGGCTACTTGGCAAAAGGATGAATTGCAACAATGCATTAATGATACCAGTGCTGAATTTGATATTAATATGGGTAAGATAGCGCAACCTTTACGAGTTGCCATAACTGGTAGCGGTAATTCTCCTGCAATTGATGCGACTTTAAGTTTATTGGGTAGGGATAAGACATTGAAGCGACTTGAGGTGGCTTTGGAAAAGATTAAGGTAAGGGCGCAAGCGCAGTAATAATTAGTTACTCCCAACCTAATGCTCACTGCTATTAAGTTAAGCACTAGAGCCCGTCATCCCGAGTGCAACGAGGGATCTCCGAAAGTGGCACTGGGCCAGCTTCAGGAGATCCTTCACTGCGTTCAGGATGACGTAAAGTCTTAACTTAATGGCAGTGAACGTAATGCTCTCCTCGGAGGAGATGGATGCATTAGGTTGGGGGAGTTTGTGAATTTAAATTTCAAGGACGAAAATATGAAAACAATATTGGGAATATTCCTGCTTTCTATTAGTACTTTCACCTGCGCTAAGTCATCCGACAATTTTGCCAACACCATACAAAAAATTGTCAATGAACATTATCAAACACACAAAGACAAAGAAGGCTTTACCGCCATTCAAGCATCAATTTTGATCCCTAAAGACAAAAAAATTGACGCCAATGATATTAAAACCGTGGTTGCAGGGACGGTTGGTTTTCCACCGTTTACACAAGCTATTAATGCGAATAGTTTATTTGAAATTGGCAGTATCACTAAATCATTTGTTGCTGTGATTATTTTGCAATTACAAACCGATGGCACTTTGACCTTGGATGATAAGTTAGGTAAATGGTTGCCGCAATATAAGAATTGGAGTCAGGTTAGTTTAAGGCAATTATTAACGATGACCAGTGCCATTCCAAATTACTCCGAAGATCCTGTTTTTGATAAAAAAATGTATGCTAATTTGCAAAATGCTTGGACTAATGAGGAATTATTAAAGTACGCACACCCAGAACAGCCACTCAAAAAGTCCCCAGGAACAGCATTTGAATACTCCAACTCTAATTATATCCTGGCTAGCATGGTGATTGAAAAAGCAACTCATGATACTTTCGAACATCAATTACAAACACGCATTTTAAATCAGGGTTCTTATTTTAAAAATACTTACTATCCAGTAGGCGCTGATGCTAAGACTATAAGTGCATCTATCGCATCCCGCCAAGTTCATGGTTATTACTTTAATAAAAAAACCAATAAAAATGTGGATACTTCACAAAATAATTTATCTTGGGCTGCCGCTGCAGGAGCACTGGTTTCTAATACTGAAGATGTAGTTCGTTGGGTACAATTGCTGTACCACGGACTCTTGATTGATGCCAGATACCGTGAACGGGCTCTGGCTGAATTAGAAGCGGTGGTATCCATGAAAACGGGTCGTCGTATTCCTACGGTGACTGCAGATGATCCTGCTGGTTTTGGTTTGGGAGTAGGTTGGTTTTACGACAAACAATCCAAACAGCGTTTTTGGGTTTATAAAGGCAGTACATTGGGATTTAGAGTAATGTATTTTTGGAAATCCTGTAATGATGTAACTATTGCTGTTGCCTTAAACAGTAAAGCCGGTGAAGGAGATCCAAAATCTAAAATGGGCGATGCTATTGCTGAATTAAATCTTAAGCTTTATCAGGCAATTATCGATCAATACCCACAGTTACAATGTACGTAGCTTGGAACTTCGTCCATAGCTACGCAAGAGGTGACCAGAATAAAATAGAGTTTACAGCTACCAGTACAATTGTTATTATTTTATCCTTACTGTCTCGAAATTAAATTGCTATGAACTTAAAAATTAACCCAGCAACCACTAAGTTTTTTATATCCATTAATCAGCAAGGCCCACATACTTTTATTATGGCTGGAATCTACGAGGAGATTAAAACACTGCATGTTTTGTGTCGTGTTGGTAAAATAGCAGATACAGAGAATCTTTCTTTAAATTTATGCTTGAATGTCCTGTCCTGGTTTTTTAATACCTGTTTTTTTTCTACCAAAGCTATTTTAAAAGATGAAGGGGTTGCAAGGAAGCACAGTAACGCAACAGATATTCACTATCAGGCTTATGAAATTACCTATGAGCACTATTTGGAACTGGTTCAACTTTTAGAATCAGTACAAACCACTTCCAATAAATTTACTTGTTATAAACCTAATGCCAGCTATGGCGATACAGTAGAGTTACGACTAACTTCCGATCTTATTTTAGATAAAAAACCCAAGTATCCTGCTCTTGAAAAATCAGCCAACGAGTTAAGTATCAATAATAATTGCAGACATACAGCGATTTATTTAGTTGAGCAAGTAAGTAAGACGCATATTTCGCCAATGGTTTCGACTCTGTTTACTAGTAAGTTACCCTACAGTACACGCCTTGAATTTGGTGAACCAACGACCACTATTCCTTTTTACGTACTGCCGGTCTCACCGGCTGCATTTAATGACATAAATAAAACCCAAAAATACATTTTAGAAAAACTATACCGTAGAATGGAGCAATTAGTTACTATTGATCCTGAGTCTTTGCACACTCAAAAAAAATTCTTAGCGCTTAAGTCTTTATATAATGAACAATTAGGTCCACAAAAAAATCTATCTTTGCACGAATTATTAGTGTCCATTCAATCATGGAAAAAAGCCAATAAAGATATTTTAAGTCCCTTAAGAAAAAAGTATTTTTGGGATGATTATATTACCCGGCAATCAGCATCTAGCAAGTTACTTGATGAAATAGAACAGAATTTGTATATTGAGTTAACACCTTCTTGACAGTATACTTTTCTAAAACACACCCTAAAAGGAAAAACATGAAGCTCTATTATGCAAAATCAGCTTGTTCATTAGTGATACGAATTGTATTAAATGAATTAAATATCCCCTTTGCTGATGAGGCTGTGGATCTGAGAACCAAGAAAACTGCCAGTGGTGCAGATTATCTGACTTTAAACTTTAAGGGTGCAGTACCTGCGATTGAGTTAGATAATGGTGAGGTAATTACCGAAAATCAAGTAATATTGCAGTATTTGGCTGACAGTACCAAGGAACAAAAGGTTTTAGCAGCAGTAGGAGATATCCGTCGTTATAGGACTTTGGAATGGTTGAATTATATTTCTACAGAATTACACAAAACCTTTGGATCATTATTTAATCCAAATTTACCTGAAGAAATTAAGATGAATATTATTGTTCCTATGCTTGTGCAAAGATTTACGACTGTTAGTACGAAGTTAGCTAATAAAAACTATATTATGGGTGATGAATTGACTCTACCTGATGCTTATTTGTTTGTTATGTTGCGTTGGGCTCAGAAATTTAACATTGATCTTGCTGCTTGTGGTAATCTTGAAGCGTTTATGGTGCGCATGCAGGAGCGTCCAGCAGTTATTGATTCTTTGGCGCAAGAGGAGGCCTAGGTTGGGCTTTGAGGGCATATAAGAGTATATCTCGAGAATGTCGTCCCCCGCGCGGGCGGGGTACTGCCATTAAGTTAAGATTTTATATCATCCTGAGCCCAGTCCGTCATGCTGAACGCAGTCCGTCATGCTGAACGCAGTCCGTCATCCTGAACGCAGTGAAGGATCTCCTGAAACTTGCCCAGTGCCACTTTCGGAGATCCCTCGTTGCACTCGGGATGACGGGCTCGAGATGACGGGTTCGGGATGACGGGCTCGGGCTGAACGCAGTCCGTCATGCTGAGCCCAGTCCGTCATCCTGAACGCAGTGAAGGATCTCCTGAAACTTGCCCAGTGCCACTTTCGGAGATCCCTCGT
>JBAZRP010000067.1:0-16716 GCA_041662885.1 Legionella sp. | reverse complement strand
TGTTTTATCGTTCTTTTATCTTGGATGCCAGATTATTAGAAAAAAAATAAAGTTCGATATTGATTGGGGCTTAATTTCAAAGGAGCAAAATATATGCTCCTTTTAAAAACGAGTCGATCCCTCAGGGCCAAGGCCCAACCTACACATTGCCTTACATGGGATTCAACACCGCTTCAATATTATCTTCCTCTTCCTCAATTTGAACCTTAATAGCTCGCAATTGTCTCACAGAATCTGTTTCTGGTGTTTTAAAGAAGGTATTCACAAATCCCTGAGATCCAGACTTGTAAAGTATATAAAAGGCAGGGATTGCGGATAACGTTGCTAAAATACCGATAAAGCCTCTGATTATTACATGTAATTTATGCCAGCCGCGTTGTTTTGCACATTCTATTTCCGCGGTTTTTAATGCTTCATTTACTCCGCTTTTAAAATCAGCGAAACTAGCTGCAGTTGCTGGGGAACTGAAAAACGAAACGCCTAAATTTTTTAATTCTTTATTTAATTTTTGTATCGCTGTATATAGAGTATGGTAGTTCCCTTTGTCTGCGCTACGTTTGCTTTCAACAGTAGTTTTAAAAATCTGCAGATCATTAATCAGATCATTATAGGTCTGTGCGTGCGTGGATAAATTAAGTCCAGAAAATAAGGGTTTAGTGGGCTTTAAAATTGACAAAGGCTTACCCGCTAGTCCTAGATGTGTTTTTTGCAACGGTACAATAGCGCTTGAATTAAAATCCACATGATGTTTGCTAGCTGCAACCAACTGTACTTGGGATTTTTTATCAGTGAGCAACATTTGTTTCGATTTAGATCCTAGAGCAAATTGATTGTTAGTATCTTTGTTAATGCTTTCAGCAGTTTTACCGATAACGACTATCGCTTTTAATAAATCCATCATTTCTGAAACCCTAAGTCCTTGAGGCTCGGCATCAGCTTGATTAACTCCGCTTACTAAAGGCAAATTACTCATAGTGTCATTAGTCAATTCTAATAGAGCGTTTTGAGTATTAACCGGACCTAATTTAGTACCTTCAAGCTGCATAAGTGCATGAGCTTGCTCTAGCGAACTTAATTTCATTACAATATTTTCTTGCAAAGCGCCTTGTTTCACCAAGTTTAAAGTCAATTGTGTAATGATTTTAACAGGATTTGCTAATAATGCACGGATATCTACATGAATCCCGAAAATTTGACTATTTACTACTGCCATTAAAGATAAGTGGCTTACAGTACCGTTCTCAAGTGCCTCAATGTTTTTTGCGAGTTCGTTGATAATTTTATGCGCAGTGTTAAGAGAAGTACCATCGGTTTGTATGGACATCAATTGATTCATCAAAGCCTTGAATACAACAACTTGTGATTCTTTTGGTAGCACATCAATTGCAGTTGTATTGAATAAGGTTAAATCAGCAAGCGCTGAATCTGTATTAGTTAGCGCAAAAGTATTTGTAACACCAGGGCCTAAAGTCTTAACTGATGCTGGCAGTATAGATTTAATTAAATCTTGTACTGTCATTTGATGAACTTGGCCTGCAGCTTTTACAACTTCTTCTTTAATTGCTGCCTCTAGTTTTTTTTCTTTTTGAATGAGTCGTTCTTTAGCGCTATTCACTTGTGTTGCCATTTCTACCATATCCCTGGCTGGTTGTGTGTGTAAATTGCTAGGTAAAGTATTTATTATTGCGGTTAGTTCTGCTTGTCTGAACTTAAACTCTGCAAAAACTTCTTCATCAAAGAAATCATCTCTTATAATTTGCAAAGCAACTGCTTGAATTTTTGGGTATAAAGAATTAATTTTTTTCTGAGTTTCCAGTACTTGAGTATTAAATTCGTCAACTTGCGCTTGTAGCTTAGCTTTTTTAGTTTGCTCTTCTACGATTATTTTTTTTGCTGTTTGAGATATTGAACGTCTTTCAACTGAAGACACTAATTCTCTATTGGGTTTAATTTTTTTTTCTTGTTCTGCAGTCAATGTTGAAGGATCTAACTCTTTAGATACGAGAGCAAAATCAGCTAATAACTTAAGTACTTTTTCAGCCTCAGCTTCGGAAGCCGGTATAGCTCCTATGTATGGACGTAAATCTGAACTAATTTTTATAAATCTAGTTAGCTTTTCAATAAATTGTTGATCTTTTGCTTTAACTTTTGACGTTTCCATTACAGCACCTTAATTGAATTCAGTGTTCATATTATACACAAGAAGCAATCTGTCGCAATAGAATTTATATAAAAAAGGGGCCCTAAGGCCCTTTTTATGACAACAATAAAACCGATGCCGCAATTGTTGGGGCAATGACCCAAGCCTACTACTGTTTCGGAGAAATTACTGCTTCGTCAGCATTTTCTGATTTAATCATAATTTCTTTTAATGTTTTGAACTTAACCGAAGTTGCGGTGTCAGGAGTTTTAAAGAAGGTATTAACATAACCTTGCCAACCAGACTTAGCATAAATATACAATGCCGGGAATCCTGATATTGTTGCTAAGAGACCAACAAAACCTTTAATAATTGGGTGTAGTTTATGCCAACCACGATGATTTTTACATTCTTGTTCGGCGCTTGTTAATGCAGAAGTAACAGCTTTTACAAAGTCATTAAAGCTTTTTGCAGTTGCTGGTTTATCGAAAAAATTATTTCCGATAGTTTTTAAGTCGGAAACTAAAGAACCAATCTTAGTATTTAAAGTTTTATAGCGGTCATGAGCTTTAGCTTTTGCATCTACATATTGCTTAAAATCATCTAATTGACCTAGAAATTCTGCGTATTTTGATTTACATAAAGTCATATTTTTTTCAAGGGCTTTCTCTTTTTCTTCAGCCTTGCTAGCTGCAACATTCGCTTTAATACTCTTATAAAGGATTTTGGCTTGTTCAGCTGAAGGTAGTATTTTTGTGGGTACAGGCTTTGGTGTTTCAGCATCCACAATTTTTTTAGCAGCTTCTGACATAGCGCGAACATCATTTACAGGGAGTTTAAAGTTACTAACGTCAGCAACTGTTCTTTTTTGACGTTTCACTTGAGAGTCACTCAAACCTCTATTTTGTTGTAATTTAGCATGAAGAGGATAAAATTCATCTAATAACGCAAGAACTTGCTTTGCATTTACTGGTTTAATATCACCTTTAAATGCCACTAGTTGTTTCACAACATTTTTATACTGGGCAAGATTTACTTCGAATTGATCTAACTTAGCTTTAGACATAGCATCACCTTAATTTACAGATTGGATGCTTATTATACAATGAGTGCGCTTAATTATGCAACAGTTTTTTTTAAATTAGAATTTCTTTAAAATCAATGGGATGGGGATGGTCCATACCATCCGATACACGATCGTTATCAAGCAGCTCTTGATATTAAGTCCGCTTCCTCACGGTCGCGGATCGGATGGTTTGGGATAATGCTTATATATCTACTTTTCAGGAACAATTTCAATTTGCAGATTAGCAATAACATCACTATGAACATGAATTTCAACAGTGAAGTTTCCAATTGAATGGAAAGCGCCGTCAGGCATTACGATTTCACGTTTACTAACTTCAATATCTTTAGCAATCAAAGCATCTTTAATTTCATTAACGCCAACAGAACCGTATAATTTACCTTCATCACTAGCCATAGCGCCAATAACTAAAGTAGTATCATTAAGTTTTGCAGCCCGTTGTTCAGCAGCAGCTAGAGCTTGTTGTGCTTTTTTCTCAAGATCTGCACGACGTGCTTCAAAAATCTCAATGCTTTTTGTAGTAGCAAATACAGCTTTGTTTTGTGGAATTAAGTAATTGCGACCATAGCCAGATTTAACATGGACTTTATCACCCAAATTACCTAAGTTACGTACTTTTTCTAATAAGATAACTTCCATCTTAATACCCCTTAAATTGATTCTCTCATCCGCGCTGGGAGAAAAACTCTAAAATTAAATAAACTATCCAAAGAGCCCAAAAGAACATAGAGCGCAAGTACTACAAAAGGTTTTAACAGAATTAGCAAAACCAATAATAAAAATACACTTGCTTGTCTTTTTCGAGCTAATAGGAAAAAAGCTAAATTAAACCCGGAAACCAAAAAATACCCTAAAATAAGTGGTAATAGATTAATACCAATTGGATTTTCATAATATGCAGCTATAGCAATTACGAATAGAGGTATCAAAGCACTTTTACCGCAGCGAAAAGCTAAAAGCTCTTTTTTAAAGCCACCAGGCACAAACAGTTTTGATTGCAATGATCGAGCAAACAATAAAGAAACATAAGCTGATATCACTACCGAAAGTATCTGTACACTGAAAAATAATTGCGCCATAAAAAAAGAATTAATAGAGCTATTACTTGCAGTAACTAAGTGCTGGTATTCTTGGTACTGAGCTAATAAAGCAATAAAACGGCTAAATTGCTCTGTAACTAAATCAGGTGCCAGCGATTGGACTAATAGTGAGCCCAAAGTTGCTAAAAGCAAAAATACTGCAAATACCCATTGCCAGTTTTGTGTTCTTCTTAGAACCAAGGCAGCAATAAAACAGGGCACATAGGCCAAGCCGGTATTAACTACGGCAGTATCAACTGGCACCATCATTAATAAAGGAACAGAGTGCATAACCAAGGCAGGTAACAACACCTCCAAACCCGTTTTAACACCCTTTCTGAGTGTGACTAAAGCCACCAAAACTACAGACAACCAGGATGCAAAAGGCATTACTGAGAAGGTAACAGCAAGCATAATTGCGTACTGCTTATTCTCAAGCACCTTTTGGGTTTGATTCGTTATAAAAGTACCTGCACTTTTCATACTATTCTTATCTATGACTATCGCAATAAGGCAATAAACCTACAAATCGTGCAAGTTTAATCGCTTTTGCTAATTGTCTTTGAAAACGTGTTTGCGTTCCAGTAATACGACTTGGAACTATTTTACCGGTTTCAGAGATATAATTTTTTAATAAATTAATGTCTTTGTAATCAATCTCGTTACCATTTTCCGAGCTGAATCGACACATTTTTTTTCTGCGAAAATAAGCTGACATTATTCATCTCCTCGACTTGATTTGTTATCTTTTTCTTTCTTCATCAGGACAGATTCGCCAGTAATCGCACTCTTTTGAACAGTGATTAGGTTTCTTAAGATAGCATCGTTGAATTTAAAAGCATTTTTAATTTCATCTAAGGCTTCTAAGTTGCATTCTACGTTTAGAAGGTAATAATGCGCTTTGTGTACATCATTCATTGGATAAGCCAATTGGCGACGACCCAAATCTTCTTTACGGTGGATTGAACCATTGTGTTTACTTATGATCCCTTCATAGCGCTCAACCATTGCTGGTACTTGTTCGCTTTGATCGGGATGCACAAGAAACATAATTTCATAATGTCTCATTGTAACTCCTTGTGGATTAAGCCTTCTAGATTGGATGTCTGGTAAGGCAAGGTAAAAAAAAGCTGCTAATTGTAACTCTTTTAATAGTAAGATTCAATCACCAAGGTTTTATTATTAAAAAATTGATAGATATCAACGAAATGCTAGTGACAAGCCGCCCCCATTTAAGGTACCTTCCATTCATATAGTGAATACTACGCTACAAACAACAATAATAAAAATCGAGGTTATTTAATGGATATTATTTCTCTACAATTTGATGAGCCCTTAATTATTCGTATCGCGGATGCCACAGTAAAAATTTTAGCTTTTAAAACTCAAGAACACGGGAATATTAAATTTGGAGTGGACGCCCCTAGGTCGATCAACGTTCATAGAGAAGAAATCTTTCATGCAATCAAACAAAAACAATTACTTCAAGCTGTTGAATAAACAGTACATAATTCAAGAAAATACTAGCAAAAGCTCGATACTTTTGGCGTTTTTGATAATTGTACTTTCTTGTATTGCTTTGTGTGTTAATTATATCTTCTACCAGTTTCCGGGGAATAACTATTTCCCGGATCAAACCTATATGGTTGGCATTATTTTAGTGCTTATAAATACCGGTCTTATGTTGTCTTTTAAAAGACAAAGTTATCCCTGTTTGGTAGGTAAAGAGTTAATTTATCTGTATTTGTTAATGTCTGTGATTACTTTGGCAACAAATGCAATACAGCTCACCCCGTTTACACCTATAGATAAGCATATTGTGGCTTTTGAGCGCTTGTTTGCCATTAATATGATTAGTATTATGGACTGGGTTGATAAGTACCCTACTTTGAAATACATTCTGGGTTTAAGTTACGATACCTTACCGTATCAAATGACATTCATTCCCTTGTGCATTATCGCTCTGGGTCGATTTCAATTGATTCGTAATTATTATTTTCTGATGCTTTGTTCTACCTTAATTGGCTTTGTTTTTTATTACTTTTTACCTACAACCGCACCCGCAAGTGTTTATAAAGCTTCTCTTTTTGATCTAAAGCAGGTTGCTACAGGATTTAAATTTTTTGAAATTCATCATCATATATCCCCTACAACTAAAGAAGGCGGCTTAATAGCCATGCCCTCTTTTCATGTGGTGTGGGCACTTTTTATGATTTATTTGGTAAAAGAATGGAAGGTCTTGCTGGTTTTATCAACCCTAGTTAACGGATTACTGATAATTTCCTGCGTGGCATTGGGTTGGCATTACCCATCGGATATTATTGGTGGTTTTATTGTAACGTGGTTAAGTTTTTATTTTTTAAAAGGTGGAGTTATACTCCCATCTGCCGCACCAACCAACGCGGCATCAGAGCCGCGTTAGTAGTTCGGGCGTTTTTAAGCATCCTTTTTTTGTTCTTTTAACCCACGCGCATAATTCATTGGGCCGCCACGGAAAGGAGCAAATCCCGTAGCAAAAATCATCCCACCATCCAATAAATCGGCATCAGCTACTACGCCCTCTTTCAGACAGGCTTCCGATTCATTTATAATTTTTGAAATCAAGCGCTCTGCAATTACTGGATCAATGTTAGCAGATGGTTTCTTTTTAACTGGTTTACCATTTTTATACACATAAAAACCTTCACCCGATTTACGACCCAATTTGCCTGCTTGTACCATGTCTTTTAATTTCTGAGGCACGGTTCCACCGAAATGACTGGTTAAGTTTTGTGCCACGGCCAAGCACACATCCATGCCTACTGTATCTGCTAATTCTACTGGTCCCATAAACATGCCGAACTCTAAAGCCGCTTCATCGATAGTTTCCGGACTGTATCCTTCCTCTATTAATTGCACGCATTCCATAAGATAAGGCATCAGCACACGATTGATTAAAAATCCTGGGCTGGATTGTACTGGCAAAGGTAGTTTTCCTATTTGATTCACAAAAGAACAGGCGTCTTGTGCAACTTTTTTGGCCGTTAGCTGACTACTTACAATTTCTACTAAGTCCATTTTCGCAACTGGATTAAAGAAATGAATGCCCACTAATCGGTCTGGATTAGACATTGCAGTACTTATTTCACTTAAAGGGATACTTGAGGTATTCGTCGCAATTATGGCTGATTTTTTAGCTTGCGCCTCAATTTTCTTCATAATTTCTTGTTTTACAGCCAGGTTTTCAAATACAGCTTCAATAATTACATCTGCTTTTTGAACTCCATTTCCAGCGGGATCAGGAATCAAATTATCCATAGCCGCTTGAATCAAACGCGGTTTGCGTAATTTTTTCTTATATAATGTATAAGCTCGAGCAATGGCTGGGGCAATCTGTGCATATGTTTGGTCTTGCAAAGTCACACGCAATCCTTTCAAAGCGCACCAGGCCGCTATATCACCACCCATCACTCCAGCACCAATGACGTGCACATGAGTAGCTTTGAAATCACTGTCTTTAGCAAAGCCTTTCATACGTTCACGTAATAAAAAAGCGCGAATCAAGTTTTTGGAAGTTTCGCCATGACTGACTAATTGCTCTACTGAATCCACTTCTTTTAAATAAGCTCTATCACCATGACCACCTTCTTTTTCCCATAGGTCAATAACCGCATAAGGGGCTGGGTAGTGTTCTTTACGTACGCGTTTTGCAACATTATAACGCATTAAAGCTGCAATAGGCTTTCTCAGCCAGTAACTATTGGTCAGTGAATCAAGCAAGGCCGGATGATGTACTGCAGGCTTATTTTTAATGTAATAAATAGCGGCCCTTTTCAATTGACGCAAAGGAACCACATCATCCACCATTCCTAAACTCTTAGCCTTGGGCGCAGGCACTGCAGCACCAGTTAGAATTATTTGGGATAAGGCTTTAAAACCACCTATTAACTCCGGTAAACGCACCGTCCCACCCCAACCTGGATGAATACCCAATAAAATTTCTGGTAAGCCTATGCGGGTGTTGGCATCATCACTGGCAATACGGTATCTGCAGGCTAAAGCTAATTCAAAGCCTCCTCCCATACAAAAACCATCAATCATGGCAACAGTAGGGATAGTTAAGGCTTGTATTTTAGAAAATACTGACTGGCCTTTTTGTAAAAAATCCACGGCTTGTGCAGGAGTTGCGAAGGTAGAAAAAGCATTAACATCAGCGCCAGCGATAAAGCCTTTTTCTTTCAAAGAATAAATAACCAAACCAATGGCGTTTTTATCCAATGAAATATCGTGCACAATGCTATTGAGCTCATTAAGTACGGCTTCATTAATACTATTTACTGCTGTATCAGTTCTATTTAAGCCCAACCAAAGAATATTGTCCTCATCGCGATCTAAAGTCCAATTATTTGTCTCATTCATTTCCTTTTACCTCATTTGCTCGTTCCAGATACATTGCTCCTCCTTGACCGCCGCCAATACAAATAGCAGCCATTCCACGAGTCTCATTTTTGTCTTTCATCGATTTTAAAACATGCAATACAATACGAGCACCACTGGCGCCAATTGGATGGCCTGCAGCAATTGCCCCGCCCTCTCTGTTTAATTTATCTATGGAAGGTGCCCCTAAGGCTTTTTTCAGTCCAAGTTCTTTGGAACAATATTCATCATCATTCCATGCAGCGAAACATCCTAAAACTTGTGCAGCAAAAGCTTCATTAATTTCCCAACAATCAATATCATCGGGTTTTAAATTATGACGCTCCAAAATTGGCGTTGCGGCATGAACTGGTCCTAATCCCATTTGTGTAGGATCTAAAGCAGCCCATTGAGAATCTACAATTTTGCCTAAAACAGGTAAGTTATGTTTTTTAACGGCCTCGGCACTAGCTAATAAAAGCAAACAAGCTCCGTCTGTTATTTGTGAACTATTACCAGGTGTAACCATTCCGTATTTTTTATCAAAAAATGGTTTCAAAGTACCCAGCTTTTCGACGGTAGAGTCTGCACGAATGCCATCATCTTCCATGTATACCTTGCCTTTACAATCAATAATGGGCGCAACTTCGCTCATTTTATGATCTGCATACGCTTTTGCTAATTTCAAATGACTATTGCAGGCAAATTCATCCATTTGTTGACGCGTAATATGAAATCTATACGCAACTTTTTCCGCTGTTTGTCCCATGTTCATACCAACTATTGGATCCGTTAAACCGCGCAGTAAGGCAATAACTGGGGCAAAAAATGAAGGTCTAAACTGGGTAATTAAACCAAGCTTTTGGCCAAAACTACGAGCTGACATCCATTTCGCCAGCCAAGCAGTCATAAGATTATTATATAAAACAGGAGCATGACTCATAGCATCAGTACCACCTGCAAGCACTAAATCACAACGTCCGCTTGCAATATCTTGAGCTGCATTATCCAATGCTTGCATACCTGAGGCACAATTACGCATAACAGTAAAAGCAGGTACTTTATCGCCACAACCCAAGCGTAAGGAAACAACACGAGCAATATTAGCCTCATCAGGGTTGGGCATGGCACAACCAATTATCACCTCATCTAAGTCCTTGGGAGATAGCTGAAATTTGCTTAACAAGCTAGTGCCAGCAGCTACGGCAAGATCTGAGGCTGTAAAAGGACCAATTCCCTTAGCCTTCAAAAAAGGAGTTCGGCTACCATCAACTACGTAGACCTCCCTACCGTTTAAATTTGAATTCTTTTTCATAAATCCTCCACAATACCAGCATATATATAAAGTATAGCGGATTAGATTAGCAGTTATTGATAGAATTTGGAACTTTACTTTTTACTAATAATTAGGGTCTTAGCCATTGACGGAACGCTAATTCCTGATATAATCCGCTACCATTGATTGGAGAGATGGCCGAGTGGTCGAAGGCGCTCCCCTGCTAAGGGAGTATGGGAGAAATCCCATCGAGGGTTCGAATCCCTCTCTCTCCGCCAATCAACGCGCCCGTAGCTCAGTTGGATAGAGTATTTGGCTACGAACCAAAGGGTCGGGAGTTCGAATCTCTCCGGGCGCACCATTTTTTATAACCCCCAATCATTAAGCTCAGAGGAATCCATAAATAAACAGGGCTCTAAAATAATAACTATCCCCCACAAATCCCTACTGAAAGTGGGTTCGAACCACTGGATCCATAAATACCATGCGATAGGAATTTTCTTCTGGCTGGGTAGGTTGATTGTTTCCAAATAGAGTATGTGTACTTTTACCAGGATTTTGTGGTAATTGGCTTTTAATATAATCAACGATTTTAGGTTGAGAGGCAGCTTCTGCGAGCGTTAAAGGCGATAAACCCTTAGAGTTTTTTAAAGAGAAATTAACCCCCAGTTTTGCTAATCTTTCAACAACATTTAAATGACCATTAGCTATAGCGGCATCAATTGGTCTAACAAAATAGCTGTTAGGATCGGTATCTGCCCCATGTTGAGCAAGATACTCAACTATTTTAAAGTGTCCATATTTGCAAGCAATAAAAAGTGCTGATCTTCCATCCGTTGAAAGATAATTAACATCAGTACCACCTTGAACCAATGCGATTACACTTTCTAAATGACCATTTTGTGCTGCGACCATTAAAGGAGTTATTCCTTCAGATTCTCCGCGATTTTTCTTTACTTCATGATTAATCAAAAATCGTATAGCTGACGTCCTTCCATATGCGGCAGCAACTAGTAAGGGAAACCCCTCTGTGCTATTACCATCTAAATCCAAACCTTTTAAGTGTTGCGTTAGTTGGTCTAGTATTCTTACATTTCCATGATATGCTGCCATATAAACAGGGAGCATATAATATTCTGCTTCGTAGTTTATAACTGCTCCATTTTTCAGCAACTTTAAAACAGTTTCTTCATCATCAAGATATACAGCACAATTTAATGCGCCAATTTTACTGCTGTTGAATAAATTCAATTCGTTATGTTCTAATCTAACTGCAATTATAGAATCTACAATTTTTGATTTATATTCGGCGTATCTTTTCTTATCAGGAGAGTGACTACTGTCATAAACAGTAAACCCAATTCCCATTGGATTTCCATAACCAACATCATCCCCAAACATTAAATAAATTGTTTCTACTATTTCTTTCAGTGAATGCAAAGCAATTGGCCCTACCGCTGAGTTATCATTGCAAAGAATGTATTCACCGGTGGGACTTTTTGTAAGAAGTATTGAATGACTGTTTTGTGACACGGAACATATTTCTATTTTTTTCCCTGGCTCTAGTATAATTTGGAGAATATTTTCAATTTCATTAGCCTTTAATAAAAAACAAAAATTAAATATTTCTTCCTTTTGATTTTTTGATATGACATTTATTAAAGATTCAACTTTTTCAAGTTCACCGTTAGCAAGTAAACCATGCCTTCGGTGCAGCCAGAGTAAAGTACCTATTAGTTCCTCAAATAAATCCTGCAATTTCTTATCATTACGTAGAGTGTCTTCGCTTCCATCCCATTTGGAGAGATATCTCTGATCATCATAAAATCCTGCCCATGAGCTTTCTGGCAAAGCCACCAATAAGATTGAATATCCATAACATAAACCACTGCTAATAACTTCTTTTATCGTTGCAATATCTTCTAAATTATATTTTTCGGGAAATATTTTAGCAATTACGCTCAAGTAATTAATAAATTGCTGGTCCATTCGACAAAAACTCAAATCAACCTCTGCGCCTGCTTGAATAAGGTAAGATGCCACTGATGAAGCGTTACCCAGATGTGCAAATGAGAGTGCTGTTTCCCCAGTCTTATTTTTCGCTCTTACTTTTGCACCGGCATCAATAAGCATTTTTACACAATTCAAATGCCCATTTTGTGAGGCAGCCATTAAGGGTGTTGCACCCGATCTGTCGGCGAAATTAACATCAGCATTTGCATTGATTAATTCGAATACTATTGCATCAAAGCCTAATAAAGAAGCTTTAAAGAGAGGGGATTGGTTTAGAAACTCATAGGATAGATTGACATCACATTGGGCATGCAACAATTCCCGTACGGTATCAAGATAATTGTTTTGTACTGCCACCCATAACGGACTTACATGATTCGCAGTATCATTAACACGAGCTCCTTTACTTATTAATAAACGAACAAGCATAAAATGACCATTTAAAGCAGCAGTCCATAATACTGATTGACCTATGGGATCTTTGAAATTAACATCGGCTCCTGCTTGAATCAATAAATCAGCAATTTCATAGTTACCTTCTTGAGCTGCGACCCACAAAGGAGTGACACCGTTTGAGATACAGTCTGGGGCAGTCTGGGCATCTAAATATTGGCGAACAATATTAATATCATTCAGCAGAGCCCCAAGGACAAAAGGATGAAATTCCTCGTCTGAAGGAAGTGGTTTGCTGTTATTTTGCTCTTCATTTTTCATTATAGTTAGGTGATTTATCAAATTAGTCATTGCATTATAACATTGTTTAAAATTAAGTCAACCAATGTAACCTTATCAAGTCTTTTGATAAAGGATATTGTTCCGAAATAATAATTAATACCTGTTATCAAAAGACTTGACCCCTAAGCCACTTGACGTACAATATAACTTTGTTCTGCATATAGCATTTTGCTTCCAAATAACCCACTTTGCATGGTGTTTTCACAAATTATTTGTGCAAACTTCTGTTTTAGATAGTGAGGGATAAATAATGACATTATATGAATTTTTGACAATTAAGTCGCAAATAGAAACTTCTTATAAACTGAAGTTTCTCCTCCAAGCACAGAAAGAAATTGCTTATATTCGAGCAAAAGAACAAACCAATATTGAATTACAAAAACTATTTAATTTGAAACCCAGGCTGTTCAAAGTGCGTTTTTCTGAAATTTTCGAGTCTGGGTTTATTTATTTCGCTGAAGAGATAACGGATAAGCAAATAGGAGAAATAGCAGAGTTACTCAAAAAACACTCTATAAATGTCACTAGGAATCAATCAGCAAACCCCAAAACTAGGGGCATTAAATTAAACTGCACTCCACAAAAAATAATACAGCTACTCTCTAAAGTTCAAAACAATACAGCTTCTTCCTTGACTGCTCTGCCCGCTTTCGATGTACAGCAAAAAGCATTATTATCTCAATTTGAATCATCCGATTACTTTAGACCAAATAAAAGCCCCTATGTAAATGACAACGCAAGTCCAGGGAAATTAGAAGAACGTATCCACTTTTATGATGACAATGGCAAGAACTTTAACGGCTTAAATGAAGAAATCTCTCAAGTAATTGAACGTGCAGTTATGGAACATAATCCCAAGTTATTAGGAGAATTTTTCGGGGAAAAAGCCTTTCAAATTCGCTCAAACAACTTAGAATTAAAGCAGGCTACTGAAGATTATCAATCTGGAAAAATTTGCTATTCAAAATACTGTATCAAATTTTTCAGTATTCATTACTTAACTCTTGCTTTACATTGGGCTTGTTTTAAAGGTAGCTTACCGATAACAAAATATCTATTTGAAAAGCACGGTTTTGACGCTAATTTTAATAAAAGCTTCAGCGGATTAGAACATCATTTACCTACTAAAGAACCACTGATTGGAACACCTCTTATATTAGCTGCTAAAAGTGGCAATTTAAATGTAGTGCGATATATTTATGAAAACACCGAAGCAACAATTCAGATAAATACCTTTAGCTTCACAGCGTTGGCAGCGGCTATCACTTTAGGACATGAAGAAATTGTTAACTATCTCTTGCAGAAAGGTGCTAATCCAAATGCAGATGAATACGATATATCCTCACCTTTAAATTCTGCCATCAAGTGTGGCCACCAAAAAATTATTCAACTTTTAATTAATGCCGGTGCTGTAGTTAGTTCAGAAAAAGTGAACCTGGCAATTAGAAGTGGTGCCGATATAAAAATTATTGAACTATTACTACAGCACAGCATTGACAGTGAAAATCTTAAAAAACCTTATCTTATTACGGCAATTAAAAGTGGGAATGTTTCTTTATTGCAAATCTTAGAAACACATCCAATGATCAGTACTTTTAATGATATTCTTGTTTATAACGAAGAGCCTATAGATACAAAATTGGTTAAAGCTGCTGCTAAAAGTGGTAATGTTGCGATGATGAAGTATCTTGTGACGGTAAAAAATATTGATCTATGTCGCATTGTGCTACAAGAAAATATAGAAGAAGAAAAAGAACTTATAAAGTGTACGCAGGATAACAATGCACAACAGTTACTAAAAAATCATCTTCGTTTTAGTATTCTCAAAACAGCCGTTAAAACAAATTCAATACCACTGATACAGTATCTTTTTGAAGAGCTAAATTTAAAACCATCAAAGATAGTTCTAGAAAATATTTGTAGTAGTCAAAACAACCTACAGATGAATGCTTATATTCTTAGTTGTATTGAACAAAACAGCGAGCAAGCAAAAGACTATCGCACAATAGCCTTAGAGAGACTGAGTTTATCATTTTTATTTAAAATATTTACTAGCCCACTGATCCTAAGGGGTAATCCACACATAAATCGTACTCCAAACCTATCACATTTTAAATCAGAATTTTTTCAAGTGGTTGGTTCGATGATTGAGCAACTGGAAAATAAATTAAGCATTGTAAATGTGCTGCAATTAATAGAGAATGATCCAGAAGCAGCAAAAGGTGCTCTGTTCTATTTCTGTGGAAATAAATTCAACGGACGCTCAGAAAAACTTGCCTTCCTACTACAACGTTTGGTTGGCTCTTCGAATTTGTTTAAAAGTATAGACATACAAAATAGTAATGGGGAATCCTTAGCATTCTCCGCTTGCGAGCAACTCGCCGATCAAATTACAAAAATGCTATTTGCTCGAGGGGCGAATCCTGATCTGCCTGATAATGAAGGAATGACTGTACTTAATCTTATATTGTATGGCTCAGATTATGGCTGGATCCAACCTTACATAACACACATTACTAATAGTTTGCACTATGCAAACTCCCAATATAATGAGAAGCAACTTGCTCTATTATCGCAGTTATCAAATGAACCAACACAGAGCACTTCTAGCCCAGGAGCAAATTCTATTTTTGCTCCTAAGAACAAACCCATTGCATTTTGCCTTGATAATCATAAGAGCAAAGCACAAGACGAGACCCTTCTTTTTAAGACGTCTTTGTAAATATAACAGAGCCAGGTCCTTCCAGTTTTCTCAATAAAATTTATTAATAATTATAATAAAGAAAGAAGACTTTTGTGCTTTACTAAATTATATTATGGGCCAGTTGAACCTAGTTACCCGGTGATAAAAATGAATACAGTGGGCATTGGTTTCGGATTATACGATGGCTATGGCAATGCTCAAAAGATGTATATAGCCCGAGGCTATGTTCCTGATGGTCTTGGTATTACCTATAATTATCAACGTGTGGAATACGGCACTCAAGTTCCTTTAGATGGTGATTTGGTGTTATGGTTTACGAAAAAATTGAAAGTGGTGCTTATCACAAATAATCGAGCATTTACACAAGTTGAAGGCTTGAAAATTGAGGATTGGACTCAATAAAGTAAAGCCCCCAATCCCAGACATCCTCCTTGCAAATAATTTCAATTGTATTAACATGCATCAAAATACCTCAGCTGAGAAGGATAAGAATGAAAGTACTTCCCAATATTGAACCTAACGAAACCTTTAAACATAAAGGAGATTTGCTTATTGAAGGAGATGTGGGTGCTGGTTCTAAAATTGAATTGGAAGATGGAGCTTTAACTATCAATGGCGTAGTTCACTCAGGTGCGCATATTAATGTTCTAACTTCTAAAGAATACAGAAAAAACAACACTACTGTCATAAATAATTTCAATTTTGCTATGAACATCTCAAATACTCCAAACCTTGATTGTAAATACAGTCTCAGTATGGACCACAACGGGAAACAGTACATTGCTGGCAATGTTAATATCAAGAACCGAATTTTTACTCAAAACACTGTGGAGATTTGTGGTAATGATGTGTATGTGATTAGAAAAATGCCACCAGTGCAACAACATGTTACCTATAGTTTTGGTGGTGTTATTGATGAGGCTGACGGTCCAGCAACAGCCAGGATAGATGGTGTTGAATATTCTGGCAGAGAAATTCGTGTAGAGGGCCAAAAGGTTATAGTGGATAATCAAATTGCCATTCCTTCCGAGGCACCTAAAATGCCACTCAAAGTTATTATTAAAGGCTCTATTGGTGACAACGTGCACTTAAAATCTGATGTACCGGTCGAAGCAGTTTCGATTGGTAAAAGCTGCTTTATTTATAGTGAGTACAATGGAATTGTTGCTGCTCATATTGATGACAATACAACAATTAATGTTCATGGACCTATTCAATTAACCACTATTGGCAGTAATTGCACTATAAAGAGTAGCAATAATGGTATAGAGGTTGATGGCAATATTG
>JBAZRP010000066.1:0-16982 GCA_041662885.1 Legionella sp. | reverse complement strand
GCTTTTTTTCAAATATCCTTTTTTTCGCAGCATAATGAACAGATACATTAGTTACAGTTAAAATAGTTGTTGGATTACCATCAACTTGCGGCCAACTATTTTTATTTTCTTCCAAAGCAGGTAAATGCTCTAATTCCGGATATAAATGACAGCGAACCAAACGACCGTCTAACTGCTGCAATTGCGGCTCTTCAGTACGGCATCGAGCAAAAGCATACGGACAACGAGGATGAAATCGACAGCCTGCTGGCATGGCATTTAAAGCAGGGACATTACCTTGAATTACGGATAATTTTTCCTGACGTTTAGCATAAGTGGGTATCGATTCTAGTAGTTGCTGCACGTAAGGATGCCGCACCTTATTAAAAAATTCATCCCGCCCTGATTGTTCGACTATTTGCCCTGCATACATGACACAAACGCGATCGGCCATGGCTCGTACCACACCCAAATCATGAGTGATTAACAACAAACTCATACCGTGTGCTTGTTGTAATTTTTTTAATAAAGCCAAAATCTGCGCCTGAATGGTAACATCCAAAGCGGTTGTCGGTTCGTCCGCAATCAAAATATCCGGATTACAGGCCAAAGCCATGGCAATGACCACCCGCTGCTTTTGACCACCTGATAGCTGATGCGGATAACGATGAATCTTTTGCTCAGGCTCTGGCATTTCCACTTCGTGCAATAAACTAATTAAAGCTGCCTGTAATTCTTGTGCTTTATAAGCATGATGACGCACTAATATTTCAGTGATTTGCTGGCCTATGGTCATAACTGGATTTAGAGCCGTCATCGGCTCTTGAAAAATCATAGCCAATCTGCGCCCTCTTAGGCCACGCATTACTTGCTCGGGCAAATCTAAAATATCCACGCCATCCAAAGCAATCTCGCTGTCTAGGCCATAAACACCCGAACGCGGCAATAAGCGCATCATGGCCAAAGAAGTTAGGGATTTTCCACAGCCAGACTCCCCTAATAAGACCAAAGTTTCACCGGGATATAAATCAAAACCAAGCTTATCCAAAGCCAAAATAGTTGACTTAGGCCCTTGAAAACCAACAGATAATTGTCGAACGGATACGGAATCTTTCATGGTATAAGTGTATCATGGCATCTGAAATCTTCCTACGGCTCTAGCAGGCTTAAGATGACGTGAAACAGGTATCTATGGTATAATAGACCGAGTCTATCCATGAGAACCAAAACCATGTCAGAAAACTATACTGCAGAAGCAATTGAAGTCCTCAATGGCCTTGAGCCAGTACAACGACGTCCAGGGATGTATACTGACACAACCAGACCCAATCACTTATTCCAAGAAGTCTTGGATAACAGCGTTGATGAAGGCCTCACCGGCTTTGCAACCCATATCCGAGTGACTTTATTCGAAGATGGTTCTGTAGAAGTAGAAGACAATGGTCGCGGTATGCCGGTTGATATTCATCCGCAACTTGGTTTAAGCGGGGTCGAGGTTATTATGACCCGTTTGCATGCTGGCGGTAAATTCTCGGATAAAAATTACAGTTTCTCTGGCGGCTTACACGGAGTGGGTGTGTCGGTAGTTAATGCCCTATCCGAACGTCTGGATGTCACAATTAAACGTAATGGCATAGTCTATCAAATGTCCTTTGCCGATGGTGATAAGACGTGTGAATTAAACGAAATCGGCACAACCAAACGTAAAGATACCGGTACTGTTATTCGTTTTTGGCCAAACGCTAAATATTTTGACTCTACCAAAATATCAGTAAAACACATGATGCATGTATTACGCGCCAAGGCCGTATTATGCTCTGGTTTAACATTAACGTTTATCAATAAAGCCACTAATGAAGAAACCACCTGGTGTTACGAACACGGCTTAACCGATTATTTGAGCCAAAACTTACCAACCGATTATTTACCCGAACAACCCTTTGATGGCTCCTTTACCAGCGATGAAGCAACTGTGGATTGGGCCTTAGCATGGTCTAATGAAGCCAATCTGAGCTTATGCGAAAGTTATGTCAATTTAATTCCAACCGTACAAGGCGGTACCCACGTCAATGGTTTACGTGCTGGTTTATTTGATGCCATGGCTGAATTTTGTGAATTACGAAATCTATTGCCGCGTGGCGTTAAAATTAATGCGGATGATCTTTGGGAACCTTGTCAGTATATTTTATCGGTAAAAATGAAAGAACCGCAATTTGCCGGACAAACTAAAGAACGCTTAAGTTCAAGACAAACTACTGCTTTAGTCTCAAATGTAATCAAAGATGCTTTTTCATTGTGGTTGAATCAAAACCGCAACCAAGGTGAGGCAATCGCAGCTTTAACCATAGAACGCGCTCAAAAACGTTTAAAACAAGCCAAACAAGTAGCTAGAAAACGCGTGAGCCAGGGCCCTGCTTTACCAGGAAAATTAGCAGATTGCCTGCAAACAGATTTAGGTCAAGCAGAATTATTCTTAGTTGAGGGAGACTCTGCGGGTGGCTCTGCCAAACAAGCACGTAATAAAGATTTCCAAGCTATTTTGCCACTACGGGGTAAGATTCTTAATTCCTGGGAAGTTGATTCATCCCAAGTACTGGCCTCACAAGAAATTCATGATATTTCTGTGGCTATAGGTGTAGATCCTGGCTCACCAGATTTAACAGGACTGCGTTATGGCAAAGTGTGTATCTTGGCCGATGCGGACTCTGACGGCGCCCACATTGCCACTTTAATTTGTGCTCTATTCTTAAAGCATTTCAAACCACTGGTACAAGCGGGACACGTCTATGTAGCCATGCCGCCCTTATACCGAATTGATGCTGGAAAAATAGTGCATTATGCGCTGGATGATGAAGAGAAAAATCACCTAATCGAGCAACTTGGCAAAACCACTAAATCAAAAATCAACGTACAACGCTTTAAAGGATTGGGTGAAATGAATCCGATTCAGTTAAGAGAAACCACTATGGATCCCGATACTCGACGTCTTGTACTACTTACTTTAGAAGACGAAGTAGGTACCGAAGCTGTTTTAGATATGTTATTAAATAAAAAACGAGCTGGGGATCGGAAAATTTGGTTGGAAACTAAAGGTAATTTGGCGGAAGTTTGATCTCAGAACGTTGCGTCTTTGCGAGGGGCGCAGGGACCCTGAGGTATCCTCACCTTTTTGAACCCAATCGAAGCTCCCTTCTCCCCTCGGGGAGAAGGTGCCCGTAGGGCGGATGAGGGTTTAGCAAAGTGGCATTGACAAAAAAATTTCATTACCGTCACCACCCTCATCCGCCCCTTCGGGGCACCTTCTCCCGCTTTGCGGGAGAAGGGAGCTTCGATTGGATTCAAAAAGGTGAGGATACCTCGGGCGCAGGGACATAACATTCAAGACGACAAAGGGAATAATTACAACAAAGCAATTATATTAGAATAATCATCCGTCCAAACCACCTCTTTTCCCTGTGCCACAAATTGCCAATTGGAATTTTGCATAATACCAAATGCTGCATTTTGATTGGCAGTCATTAAAGCCCATTCAGAATCAAATTGACCTTGCTTGGGGTCGCCTTTATGAACTAAGTGCAGATTTATCAAATCTAATTTTTTAGCTATTGCATTAATAACTGGTAATAAGTGCACATGTCGGTTGGATAAATTAATTAAAATAATACCGTCTTGCGTAAGCTTGCTTCGGTATAATTGAAAAGCCTCAACCGTCATTAAATGCACGGGAATTGCATCGGAATTAAAAGCATCCAAAACAATTAAATGTTGTGATGCATTTGGCAAATCTGCTACTGCAAGTCTGCCATCATTTTTAATAAAATAAGTCGTCGGTAAACAATCGCGAACGTAGGTAAATAAAGAACTATTTTGCGCAATGTCGATAACCTGCTGATCGATTTCAATAGCATTTACCGTATCGCTGTCTCGAAACTGACAAAGCATCGTTCCCGTGCCTAATCCCATAAGAGTGACTGTCAGAGCGGGATATTCTTGTTGCAAAGCTTCAATAACCGGTTTTAAGCCACCATAATATGCTCTAAAACCATTTGGCGGTTTTGATTCCATCATATCTTGTAAGCCATGTAAGGTAGATTGGCTATGAAATACATGAATACCTGCCTTGTCTTCTACTCTATTCACAGCATAAAAACTGCGTTTCAAAAACAAAGTATTTTGTTGGTACATAGGAAGAAACAATAAGCCGCAAAGGACAATAGGCATCAAAAATTTAAATTTTTTGCTTGCGCTTGGTAGAATTACAGCTGATAAAACCAATACCAAAGGATATTCGTACACTTGGTTAAATAGATGCGGTGCGACTAAACCATTAAAGATCCCGGCAAATACTCCTCCCAAAGCCAAACAAAAATAAAATAAAGTTAAACTTTCTGCCTTCGGTCGATTTATATATAAAGCTCCATGGCAATATAAAGCAAGCACAAAAAAACCAACAAGATTAATTACAATTGCCTGTACGCTATAAATTTGCGTGGGTTTAAAACAAAATACCGCGACCGTAGCTAATAAAAAATAAATACTGTATTTACTAATCCAGTTGTGTGAAATAAAGGTTTTTTCAGTAAAGGTCAGCACAAAACTAAGTAAATATAAAGCTAAAGGCACTATCCAAAATAAAGGAGTTGCTGCAATATCAGTAGTACTATAACGCGTTACGCCCAGCATTAAACTACAGGGAATAAAACTCAAGAATACCCATCTCATCATTGCGAGCGAAAAGACGGATGAGCTACGCTCGCTAAGACGGGGTACTTTATAATTAAGTCCATATAAAACTATTAATAAAAATACCAAATAAATTCCAAAGCCAAAATTCCATAATATTAATTGACGGTGTAAGCCAATGAATTGTTCTATGAGCCAGGGATAAGCAAGCAAAGCTAATAAACTACCGAAATTACTAGCAGCATAAAGATAATACGGATCTGCTGCATCTTTATAGTCAGTTTTGCTGTAAGCAGATTGTAATAAAGGTGCAGTTGTTGCAATTAAAAATATGGGTAAACCCACTTGGCTTAATAAAGTATAACTAATTGCCCATTCAGGAGCAGATAATAATTGCAGCGGTTGAAAATGCACCGGCATTAGTAACAAACAAATTATTATTACTAAACTATGAATGGAGCGCCATTGACTGCTTTTATTTAGCAACCAAACATAGGCATAAGCTGCTAATAGTATGAATTGGAAAAAGAGCATGCATAAAGTCCAAACGGCTGGGGTACCGCCATAGACTGGTAAAAGGTTTTTAGCGACCATGGGTTGTATGCTAAATAGGAGTATGGCACTTAGGAATAAAGTGAGGGGAAATATAAAACGGGGCACTGCGTTTTTCCTTATAATACTGGTTAGATCCCCTCATCCGCCCTACGGGCACCTTCTCCCTGGGGGAGAAGGAATTATATTTTACTCCTTCTCCGCCAGGGAGAAGGTGCCCGTAGGGCGGATGAGGGGATCTTAATCTAACTACGACACTTCTTTAGAAGCATTTAACATCCAATGCGCCTTTTGATGTGCCGCGATTCTATCGCTCAATAAAGTCGCAGTTCCTTCATCATGATTTTCTTGTGCAATTTTTATTGCCTGATTCAAATCATTTACCAAGGTACCATTATCATGCGCCAATTCACTAACCATTTGATTGGCATTAGCACTAGAATTACCGTCTTTAATGGTTTTCAATTGATTAAATTCAGTAAAAGTTGCAGGAGCTTTATGTGCCATTATTAAAATTCGTTCGGCTATTGCATCAACAGCAAGAGCTAATTCTTGATATTGCATTTCAAATAATTCATGCAAGGCTTTAAATTGTGGACCTTTCACATGCCAATGGTAATTCTGAGTTTTCAAATATAAGGCATAAGTATCTGCCAGGATTATTTCTAATTTTTTAATCACGCTGCTCATAATTACTCCCGAAATATGCTGTCGTCCCCGCGCAGGGACGACATATTAAACGTAACTTCATAATAATAGACTAAAAAAAAACCCGCCACAAGGCGGGTTTTTAATAATGAGTGGAGGCAAATTACATCATACCGCCCATGCCACCCATACCGCCCATGCCGCCCATATCGCCAGCACCAGCACCTTCATCTTTCTTAGGTAAATCAGCAACCATGCACTCAGTTGTTAGCATTAAGCTTGCAACAGAAGCAGCATTTTGTAAGGCCATACGAGTTACTTTAGTTGGATCTAAAATACCCATATCAACCATATCACCGTATTCACCAGTAGCAGCATTAAAGCCATAATTGTCTTTATGCTCTGCAACTTTATTTACAACTACAGATGCTTCATAACCAGCATTAGTCACGATCTGACGCATTGGTGATTCAATAGCACGACGTAGAATGTTAATACCCATGTTTTGGTCGTCGTTATCGCCTTGTACTGAATCCAATGCTTTTTGAGCACGAATCAGAGCAACACCACCACCAGCAACGATACCTTCTTCAACTGCAGCGCGAGTTGCATGAAGCGCATCTTCTACACGAGCTTTCTTCTCTTTCATTTCAACTTCAGTAGCAGCACCAACTTTAATTACCGCAACACCGCCAGCTAATTTAGCAACACGCTCTTGTAATTTTTCACGGTCGTAATCAGAAGTAGTTTCTTCCATTTGCGCGCGAATTTGTGTAATACGGCCTTTAATTTCAGTTGCTTTACCTTCACCATCAATAATTGTAGTGTTTTCTTTAGTAACAACAACACGTTTAGCAGTACCTAAATCTTCCATAGTAGCAGCTTCTAGGCTCTTACCAATTTCTTCAGAAATAACCTGTCCACTAGTTAAAATAGCGATATCTTGTAACATAGCTTTACGACGATCACCAAAGCCAGGTGCTTTAACAGCACATACTTTAACAATACCACGCATGTTGTTAACAACTAGAGTTGCTAAAGCTTCGCCTTCAACATCTTCAGCAATGATCAATAGAGGACGACCTGATTTTGCAACGCCTTCCAATACTGACAACATGTCACGAATGCTAGAAATCTTTTTGTCAACTAGAAGAATAAATGGATGCTCTAATTCACACGTCATGTTTTGTTGGTTGTTAATGAAGTATGGAGAAATGTAACCACGGTCAAACTGCATACCTTCAACCACTGACAATTCATTTTCCAAGCCATTACCGTCTTCAACAGTAATTACGCCTTCTTTACCTACTTTATCCATCGCTTCAGCAATGATAGAACCAATTGCTTCGTCAGAATTCGCAGAAATAGTACCAACTTGTGCGATTGCTTTATTGTCTTTGCATGGCTTAGACATAGCTTGTAATTTTTTAGTAACTGCCAGAACTGCTTTATCAATTCCGCGTTTCAAATCCATTGGATTCATACCAGCAGCAACTGCTTTATTACCTTCAACAAGAATAGAACGAGCCAATACAGTAGCAGTAGTGGTACCGTCACCAGCAGTATCAGAAGTTTTAGAAGCAACTTCTTTAACCATTTGCGCGCCCATGTTCATGAAGCGGTTTTCAAATTCAATTTCTTTAGCTACAGACACACCGTCTTTAGTAACAGTAGGTGCACCGTAAGATTTTTCTAGTACTACGTTACGGCCACGTGGACCCATAGTAACTTGTACCGCATCAGCCAATGCATTCACACCAGCAAGCATTTGTAAGCGAGCATCGTCGCCAAATCGTAATTCTTTAGCCATTATCATAGTCTCCTTTAAAAAAGGTTAAATTACTTCTCAATTACACCCATAATGTCGTCTTCACGCATTACTACTAATTCTTTGCCATCAATCTTAACTTCAGTACCAGAATACTTACCAAACAAAACGGTATCGCCAACTTTAACAGCTAAGGCACGAACATCGCCATTGTCTAAAACTTTACCAGCACCGACAGCGATAACTTCACCGCGCATTGGTTTTTCAGTAGCACTGTCTGGAATTACGATACCACCAGCTGTGGTGCGTTCTTCTTCCAACCGACGAACAACTACACGATCGTGTAAAGGACGAATTTTCATACTTGAATCTCCTGGTTTCATTTATTTTCAGATTAAACTCTGACCCATTGAGCGGCAAACGCCGCCGTTGAAACAACAGATGGGGGCAAACTGTAATCTTTCAAGGCTTAAAGCAAAAAATATTTTTGTTTTCGCTTTAAACACATTACAATGTTGAGACGCAGACTCACTAAGAAGATCTTGAAATGAAAAAATGGCTAATGATTATACTATGGTGTTGTACTTCCCTAGTTGCTCAAGCGCAACCACTGCCAGCTAAAGAAGTATTTCAACTACATGTCAAAAAAATTGACCCGAATACTTTTACGGTTAACTGGGATATAAAACCAGGATACTTTTTGTATAGCGATCGCATTAAAATCAGCGAAGCCCAGGACAGTAATGTCCGCCTTGCCCCTCTGCGTATGCCGCCAACTCATACCAAAACAGATAAACAAGGACATGTCTTTACTGTTTATAGAGAACAATTATCACTACCAGTAGGAATTTTAGGCGAAACCCCAGGAGAAAGCCTGCTTACCGTCAATTACCAAGGCTGTTCCGATGATGGTTTTTGCTATCCACCAGAAAAACGCCAAATCAAACTTGCTATTGATGACAGTTTAGCCCTATCTGAAGTCAGTTTGGAGTCGGCAACAAGTCCACAAGCGAGCGCCCAATCCAGCTCAGATACTAAAATTGCCAAAATATTTACCACTCATAATTGGTCAATGATACTGTTGATTTTTTATGGTTTTGGACTTTTGCTGGCTTTTACACCCTGCATTTTACCAATGGTTCCTGTTTTATCAGGAATAATTGTTGGTCATGGCAAAGAAGTTACCACCAGAAAAGCCTTTGGTTTATCTTTAAGTTATGTACTAAGTATGTCTCTCACTTATGCCGTGGTTGGTGCTGTAGTAGCACTACTTGGAGCCAATTTACAAATTAGCATGCAATCACCTTGGGCGATTGGTTTGTTTAGCTTAGTCTTCGTTTTGCTGGCCTTATCCATGTTTGGTTTTTATGAATTTAGGTTACCCCATTCCTGGCAAGCTAAAATTTCTGGTTCCAGTGGCAGTCAAAGACGGGGCCATTATTTAGGCGCCGCTGTTATGGGTTGTTTGTCTACCCTAATTTTATCCCCCTGTGTGACCGCACCTTTGCTCGGAGTCTTAAGCTATATTGCACAATCGGGTAATGTTGCTTTGGGTACATTAACTCTATTTTTTCTAAGCTTGGGAATGGGTACTCCTTTATTGTTAATTGGAACTTCAGCAGGTAAATGGCTACCTGAATCCGGCCCTTGGATGAATGCGGTTAAAGGATTTTTTGGCGTACTCTTATTAGCAGTAGCCATTTATTTATTAGACCGTATTATTCCAGCTAGTCTCAGCATGATCTTGTGGGCTTGTTTATTAATTTTTTCTGGAATTTATTCAGGGGCTTTAACTCATGCCCAAACGCATCAAGACAAGTTTTGCCAAGGTGTGGGACTGGTATTATTAGTGTATGGCTTGCTTATACTGGTCGGTGCCAGCTCAGGCTCCACTAATCCTTTACAACCTTTAGCTAATTTACAAGCAGCTAATGCACCCTCGCAGACCCTAATAAGCAATAAAGCGCTCACAAGCTTATCTGAAGTGAAACAGGCAATCAGTAAGGCTAAGGGAAAACCGATAATGCTGGATTTTTATGCCGATTGGTGTGCGTCTTGTAAAGTGATGGAGGCAACAACTTTTAAAGATGTATCTGTTGTCGATGCTCTAAGTTCTTTTGAAATAATTAAAATTGACGTAACGGCCAATAATGCTGAAACGCAAAAAATAATGAATCATTTCAAGGTGGTTGCACCGCCGACTTATATTTTTATTAATGCTCAGGGTGAGCAATTAAATGCACTGACTACGGTCGGTGAAAATTCACCTAGTGAGTTTTTAGAAATTTTAAGCAAAGTTCCGTCGACAAGCACCATATAAAACGGTATAATAGCACAATTTTTTTACAGATAGAATTATATGAATCATAGAGTCGGTTTTGTAAGTTTAGGTTGTCCCAAAGCTTTGGTAGATTCAGAGCGCATTATTACCCAATTACGTGCCCAAGGTTATGAATTGGTTTCTAACTACCAAGATGCTGGTGTGGTAGTGATTAACACGTGCGGCTTTATAGACAGTGCCGTAAAAGAATCTTTGGATACTATCAAAGAAGCTATGGCTGAAAATGGCCGGGTGATAGTCACCGGTTGCTTGGGAGCTAAGGCAGATATTATTAAACAAGCCTGCCCTGATGTCCTGCATATTAGTGGTGCGCATGCCTATGAAGAAGTAGTTAATGCGGTACATGAGCATTTACCACCTCCGGCCGATCCCTTTAGCCAACTGATTCCACCACAGGGTATTAAGCTTACTCCACGTCATTATGCTTATTTGAAAATATCCGAAGGCTGCAATCAAAAATGCACCTTCTGTATCATTCCAACTATGCGTGGTAAATTACAAAGTTATCCGATGAATCAAGTGCTTTCTGAGGCTAAAAAGCTGAAAGAGGCAGGAGTTAATGAAATCCTGGTTATCTCTCAAGATACCAGTGCCTATGGTATTGATACTCGTTATCAGCCTATAGAATGGCAAGGTCAAACAATTAATACACGATTTTATGAATTATGCGAGCAATTAGGCAAGCTGGGTATTTGGGTGCGATTGCATTATGTTTATCCGTATCCACACGTTGATGAAATCATCCCTTTAATGCGCGATAATCTCATCCTGCCTTATCTGGATATTCCCTTACAACATGCCAATAGCCGTGTCTTAAAGGCAATGAAACGCCCCGCAAGTAGTGAAAACACCTTGCAACGTATCGCTAAATGGCGCGAGATCTGCCCGGATATTACGCTTCGATCTACTTTTATTGTAGGCTTCCCAGGAGAAACAGAAGCTGAATTTGAAGAATTATTAGACTTTTTAGAAGAAGCAGAATTGGACCGAGTTGGTTGCTTTAAATACTCTCCAGTTGCAGGGGCTAAAGCAAATGACCTCAGCGATCCGGTGCCTGAAGAAGTTAAAGAAGACCGATATCATCGATTTATGCAATTACAGGCGGAAATCAGCCGGGATAAATTACACAGTAAAATTGGTAGCAGGCAAACAGTATTGATTGATGCTATAGAAGAAGATCAAATTATTGCTCGTGGTAAAAGTGATGCACCAGAGATTGATGGATTGGTATTTCTACCACCAACGGCTGGGTTGAAAGTTGGATCCTTTGTTGAGGTCGAGATCACTGATAGTGATGATTATGATTTGTATGCCAGTGTTGTGTCATCTTGAATTAGGCCAAGCTAAGCTCCCATCTCCCGTCCTGCGGGAGAAGGTGCCCCAAACAAATCCTGACATACATTAAAAACCGCCTCCTGCAATTTTTTATTAGCAAGCTTTTCCGGTCTCACCACATTCTGATGCAATAATTGATGGTAGTGGCTGTATGCTTTTTTCAAAATTGTATACTGCTGTTTGCTTAATACCTGTGCCAAAAATAAATGCTGCATTTGATTTAAAGTGTGCGTGTATTTTGCAAGATGAGGATTCCCCAGTTTCAGCACTAGAAATTGCACTAAAAACTCCAAATCCAATAAACCGCCCGGTGCATGTTTTATAGCATCCAACTCTTGGTATTGATCCACTTTGACGCGCATAGCCACGATATCTTGTTGCAACTGCGTCTTATCTCTAACAGCACCGATTACCGCTTCTTTCACCTCTTGAAATATAAGCTGAATACGCTTGGTGCCAGCTATCATACGTGCTTTTAATAAAGCTTGATGTTCCCATGTCCATGCTTGATTTTTTTGATACAGTATAAATGCATCAACATGACTTACCATTAAACCAGCAGCACCAGATGGTCGTAAGCGCGTATCCACCGGATATAAAACCCCTGACTGAGAACGCGTCGTTAGCATATGCACTATTTTTTGTGTTAAACGCGTAACTAATGCTTCCTCTGAAGTTTTTGCTGTGTGTAAAAATACCAAGTCTAAATCAGAATTATAATTCATTTCCCTACTACCTAATTTTCCATACGCAATAATAGCAAAACGTGATTCAATCGCCCGCATTTCTGGATAACGAACACTTAATTGCTGGCAAGCAAGTTCTAATACTTGAATAACTATAACTTCAGCCAAATCCGACAAAAATTGACCTATACGCACTGAATGACATGTTCCATAAAGTTCTGCACGCGCTGCCATTAACCAATGCATGGATTTAAATTGCCGCAAAATATTTTCTTGCATTTCTACATCATCAGTATGCGATAAGCGTTCGATCAACTGCTTACGTAACTGGTTCGCCGAAAGCGGTTTCCAAGCTTGTTGTTGATCTAATAAAACTTCTAATAAAAAAGGCTGACTGGCTAATAAACTGGAAATAAAAGGACTATTAGCCATCAAAGACATTACTTCATGTACGGTATGCGGATTTTCGGTTAATAAAGCCAAATACGCACTTCTACCAACAATATTTTCCAATAAATGCATTACTTGCAATAAAACCTCATCGGTCTTTGGTACCTGCATTAATTCAGTCAATAATAAAACCATAAATCTATCCAAACGCATACGCGCACCTTGCGGTAAACGTCGGCAACGAGGACTATGGCGAAAGGCATGTATCATTTGATAACATTGCTGTGCATTTTCATAGCCCAAACTGGAAAGTAAATTTATGGCCATACTGTCTTCCACATGACCTTGCCACAAGCTGGCTAATTGATTTGCTAATAAGCGTTTTTCATCTTCATAGGCTTCTACCTTGCCTAAAGCAATGGCAAAAGAACTACTGACTATTCGTTGATATTGATGCAATTTTTTCTCTAACTGCTCCCAATTCTCAAAACCCATAGCCAAACTAATTTGCGCCCGTTTCATCGTATCGCCAGGCAAGGCATGTGTTTGTTTATCATCCAGGCTTTGTAAGGCATTTTCTAATCGTCGCAAAAATAAATAGGCTTTTTTTAAGGCTTCGCAACGTGGCAATAATTGTTCCCGCTTCAATTCAGCTAAAGCTAATAATGCATTTGCTTGCCGTAGTTGAGGCAAGCGTCCGCCGCGTATGAGTTGAAAATTTTGAATGATAAATTCAATTTCACGAATTCCGCCTTTGCCGCGTTTAATATCGTCCAAACGCGGATTTAATTGCACCTCACGTTCTATTAATGCCTTCATACTGCGCAGTGATTCTATCACGCTAAAATCAACATAACGTCGATACACAAAGGGAATAATTAAACGTTCAAACCATTGCGGTGTATCATCAACTTGCTCTGTAATGACACGCGCTTTGACCATTGCATACCGTTCCCAATCACGACCTTGCTCTTGATAATACGTTTCAAGTGCTGCAAGACTTTGTACCAGCGGTCCACTATCACCGTTAGGCCTTAATCGTAAATCAACCCTAAAAACAAAACCATCGACTGTAAGCGATTGCAGTAACTGAACGAATTGTTGAATTAATTTGGTAAAATAATGAATATTTGCTTCTTGTTCTTTACCATCAGTAAAGCCTGCTTCTGAAAAAGTAAAAATCAAATCAATATCCGATGAATAATTTAATTCCCGCCCACCTAACTTACCCATTGCCAAACAATAAAGAACTACTTCCTGACCATTTTCATTTCTTGGTACACCAAATCGTTGTTGCAGCGTTTGTTTGCAATACGCTAAAGCATGCATAATAAGTGCATCAGCACAATCAGACCATGACTGAATAATTTGCTCTGTGCTGGCAATTCCAGCTAATTCTAATAGTAAAAGTCGTAGAAAATGGGTGGTTCGAAATTGGCGCAAGGCTGTCATAAACGCAGCTTGGGCAGAATCAAAACTTAATTGTCGGACGGCAGAAAAATACTCTTCGCGGGATAAAAGAGCAAGACACTGATCTTTATTTACTAAATCGCGTACTAACTGAATATTTCGCCCAGCAAAATCACTCACGAGTATTAAATTCTTAATACTGTCTTTCAAAGGATGCGACATATTTGAAAAATACCTGTCGAATATCGAAGCTTTAGACTGAATTAATTCATTGAGTGACATTAAAGGCCCTTAAAAAATCTTCCAACACCATTGTAAATATCTTTTTTACAAAAACTCAACATAAAGATATACTTTAAAAACATATTCTTCATTAAAGATCCTATGAAAATTTTTCGCAGCTTTTTAATTCTTTATTGTTGTTTGATTGCAAACATCCATGCTGCAGGCGAACCTCTGTATGTTGGTACAGAAAGTTTTTCACCTCCCTTTGTTATGCAAGGTGCCAATAAAGAAATTTTTGGCTATGATATTGATATGATGAATACCCTATGCAAGTTCATGGATAGAACGTGTGTTTTCAAAATTATGCGTTTCGATCAATTAATCCCTGCTTTAGTGCAAAAGGAAATCGAAGTTGCGGTAAGTTCTATAACTATTACCGCAGACCGTGCCAAACTAATTAATTTCAGCACCCCCTACTTCCTAAGTTATTCACGGTTTTTAAGCTTAAAATCAGAAAAACCCGTGGCCTTTACTTTGGATCTATTAAATTCAAAAAAAATAGGTATAGAAACAGGAACGATATTTGCCGAGCAAATCAGTCAAATGGGAATTAAAAGTCCACAAATTAAAGTATATGAACGTGTAGAAAAATTATTAGAAGCCGTAAATGCCGGAGAGGTTGATTTTATACTAGTTGATAATCCAACAGCCACCTACTGGGCCGCCAACTCCAATACTTTAGTAACCGTTGGACCACCTTTGAATTATGGTTTTGGGCTGGGCATAGCCATACAACCCAATAATCCAGGCCTAGTTAATGCAATTAACGCGAGTTTATTGCAATACGAAAATAGTATCGCCTACAAGCAAAATTACGATAGATATCTGGCAGAATTTTAATGTAAGGTATTGCCTTGGGTGATACAGGTACTGATAACCTGACGGGTCACATAATCACCTTGGCTAGAGCCGTACTCCGAAACAAAATGTTTGGCTATAGCGACTACCCAACCAGATAATTGAAAATTCATGCGTTTTTCTACCTGGTTTACTACTATTTCAAACAGACCCAAGCTTTCACTTTCACGAGTACTGGCATATTCTTCTATGATTACACGTGCAGTCTTTAAATCTCGGTCTTTTGTAGGCCAATTTTGATTCATAATACTCTCCCTAAAGCGAATTATTCATTATCATTGGGGCAAATGAATAGAATTCAAGAGGATGGATATTATCTCATAATTTGAACATAATTTCAACTGGACTTTGGAAAACCACCATTTAAATATGCGCTTAAGCCCGCATTAGATGGCAATAATTTTGACTCAATGGCAATATTTTGATAAAATACGCTCTTTTGGAGGATCGCATGAATAATCAACAAATTACCCTGCAATTACAACGCATTACCAATGCCCTGAATCAAGATCAAGTAATTAGAAAAGCACTTTTTCCCCAACTAAACTCGCTAGTCAGCAAACTTTATACTGAACTCGTAAGAAAAGAGATGACCGACGAACATTTTATTGCCAACATAACTGCTATGGTAGACCTTATAAATGCAACAAATAAATTTGATGTAACTGGCATAGAAGCAGCACGAAAAGATTTACACAACGTTTATCCATGTGATAACTACACAATTCGTGAAAACTGGGGACAGGTAGCCGGTATGGCGACTGTCTTTGTTTGTGGTATGGTAATTTTAGGCTTAATGATAGCCGGTATTGCTTTTCCACCAGGGGCATTTATTTTGGCAGTAACAGGAGTATTGTTAAGTTGGTGTTTAGGATATAAAACAGGCAATACACTGGGTCAATATAAAACAAAATCTGAAATTAATAATGTGGCCAACAAAGCAGGGTTTTTCGTGAAACATACTTTAGAGAAAACGCGTGTTGATGAAGATATGCTTAGTCAGGATAGTAACAAAGATGGTACTAGCAGTATTCTAGCTACAAGCCTTCAATAAACCTCAACCCGTCTGTACCCCACCCCCGTCTTTGCGAACGCTCGCAAAGACGGGATAATGAACTAGCCAAGCGCTGGAAACTTTCTTAAGAACAGCTTATCATATCCCCATTACCTCATATAAAAAAATAATAAAACCATGAGCTATCAAATTTTACCTTCGCTGCTTTCTGCCGATATGACACGACTTGGTGATGAGGTCGATGCGGTAATGCACGCTGGGGCTGATTACATTCATTTTGATGTGATGGACAATCATTACGTACCTAACCTTACTTTTGGACCTGCTTTTTGCGAAGCACTCCTCAAACGCTTCCCTAATTTGCCGGTAGATGTTCATTTAATGGTTAGTCCAGTCGATGAGCTGATTCGAGCATTTGCCAAAGCTGGCGCTAAACGCATCAGCATTCATCCAGATGCAACCATACATTTAGATCGCAGTATTCAATTAATTAATGAACTCGGTTGTGAGGCTGGTCTTGCCTTTAATCCTTCCACACCTATTAGTGAACTGCCTTGGATTGCTCACAGACTTAAATTCGTACTCATTATGACGGTTAATCCAGGCTTTGGCGGACAAAAGCTAATTCCTGAGGTAATCTATAAAATCTCCCAAATCCATCAACTTTATCCAAAATTGGATATCTGTGTGGACGGTGGTGTAACAGTAGATAATATCGCACAACTTGCCCAAGCAGGGGCAAAGCAATTCGTTGCTGGATCCGCGGTATTCAACAGCAATGATTACCAACAAACTATTACAGAAATGCGTAACCAGTTGGTCGATTTATGAAAAAAGTAGCTTTTTTCCCCCTGCGTCCCGCGTCTTGTCCGCAGGATCCAGAGATTTGGAATAGATCCCGCGGACAAACCGCAGGACGTAGAAAAATAAATGTTCCCAAGATCCTAATCGTGTTGTGTGCGTTCACGTGTTCGCTAAGCTGCTTCGCCCTAAACGGTGAAGCCTATATGGATCACTTTAATACGTATTGGA
>JBAZRP010000065.1:0-17006 GCA_041662885.1 Legionella sp. | reverse complement strand
TATTGGGATCTTTGGTATCGCAATAAATTTCAGTACGGTTACAGGTTGAAAGCAGTGCCGCCTCATTAATCTCTGGTAAATCAATCAAACTGTTTAGTAATGAGTCATGCATGGTCGGAGATATAGCGATTTTCTCACGCATTTCTAAAGGGGCAGTTTTATGATTGAGACCACAAGCAACAAAAACCATAAGAGTACAATCTAGGGTATATTTAAATTAGTCCAATATTGTAAACTATTTTTCGTTTGAAACGAAGGGGGAAGGGGATCATCAAGCCAATAAACGGTCCTTTTCCAAAAAAAACGCAAAATCAGAAGATTTTGCGTTATATAGGGTTGATTTTTAAGTAAAACTGCTATCTTTTCTTAATTAATTTATTTATAAAAGCTTCGATTTGCCTTACTAGTTGTTTCAAACCGGGTGTTTTAGATGCAGTCACACCACCAGTAACAGAGTTCAGCAGTTCTTTATCTTCTAACATTCTAATCTTTTTCATGAGAATCTCTCCACAATTTGCTAAAACTAAATTTAAATTAAATATCCCTACCAACTGAAAGATTATTATTATTAAGTTAATTATAGGTCAATATTTGTACAAATCAAATCGGTTTTATTTAGTTAATTAAAGTACTTTTTAAATATGCCGCCAACACTAATAGCAGTAATGTATAAAGTCCTGGAAGTACGTCATCCCGCACGATTTTCGGAATGATGTGCGTGTGTAGTTTGGGATGCCCTGGTTGATAGTCTAGTAGAGGTGTTTATGGATATTATACTTCAAGGTGAGCACAGCAGTAATGATACGCTTGAAAGCTTAAAACGAGTGTTTTCACTATTTAGAGAGCGCTATGGAATTGATGATTTCAGTGAAATTCATTTGTCGGTTACTTTGATTGATGAACAAGGCGATATTGTGGAATTGGTTGATAATGACTCCGAACAGGTCTATCGAGTATTTGAAGTCTTTCGTGAAGGTTATGAACTTGATGGAAGAAAAGGTTCACCGGGTCTGCGTTTAGTAGTTGATAATACTCATGCTAAAAAGTAAGGAGTAGAGGATGTTGCTAGCTATCCTTGCTATTATTCTGACACTAATTCTAGTGATTGGAGTTCATGAGGCGGGGCATGCTTTGGCGGCATGGTTTTTTGGTGTAAAAATAAAACGTATTGCGATAGGTTTTGGACGCCCCTTATTCACTTGGAAACGGCAACATGGCTGTGAATATGTATGGGCACTCTGGCCATTGGGCGGTTTTGTCACTTTATTAAATTCGCGCACCGCCCCTGTTGCTTCTTCAGAATATCCTTATTGTTTTGATAAACAAGCTATCTGGGTACGTATTGCTATTTTATTGGCAGGTTCCTTGGCTAATTTAGTCTGTGCATTTTTGCTCTTTGTACTGGTATTTTTAGTGGGGATTAGTTTTAAAATGCCGCTAATTCAGCAAATACAAGCAAACAGTATCGCAGCTCAGGCAGGACTAAAGGTAGGCGATCAATTCCTCGCAATAAACAGCAAAGCAACTCCAACGTGGCAGGATGTTGGTATGCAGCTCATAGAAAATTGGGGCACTAAGAATGTGGCACTTACCGTGCGATCGCAAAAAGGATTAGAAAAGAATTTAGTTCTAAATTTAAATAAGGTTCAGTTTAGCGCTAAAGACAGTAATTTATTAAATAGCTTAGGCATTAAGGCCAATAAACAAGCGCCCAAGAGGTTGTTACAAGCGAGCTCGCTTTATGATGCTATCAAGCAGGCTGGTTGTAGGATTAGTAATTTGGTGCATTTGTTTTTTAAAACTATAGAGCAATTGTTTATGGGGATAATTCCTTTTTCTATTCTACTAGGTCCCCTTGGGTTTTTAGAGGTAGCTTCTTCTTCTTTTATTTACGGCCTTTCGGTATTTTTATATTTTATTGCAACTTTGAGTATCACTGTTGCAGTGTTTAATCTAATGCCTTTACCTGTTCTGGATGGCGGTTCTATTATTTATACTGTGATCGAAAAAATTCGAAAAAAGCCTGTTTCTATCGCTTTTGAATTATTAATTCATCGTTTATTAGTAATTGCTTTTTGTTTGTTACTAGTGCATTTATTTACCAATGATTTAGCGCGCCTTCACCTATAAATTGCACGAGCACAACACCAAACATCAACTCGCTCCACTCCCGATTTTTTTAAACTTATGGCTAATGCATTTGCCGTATTGCCCGTGGTTAACAAATCATCAATGATAAGTACGTGTGAATATGGCATGGGCTTGGTATAAAAAGCTTTATGCATATTATTAGTTCTTTGATTTCCGGTAAGATGGGCTTGTGGAGTGGTGTTAATAATTTTTTGGCAACTGTCTATATCATAAGGTAGCTGGATTTTTTTGGATAATAATTTTGCTAAAAGAATGGTTTGATTAAACCCACGTTGCTTTAGGCGGCGAGGATGCAAGGGCATTGGGATTAAGCATTGCGGATTGCCAGTAATATCCGGATAGGCTTGATACATTAGGTGAGCTAACAAAGAACTAAAATAGAGCTTTTTATGGTATTTAAATTGATGAATAATACTGCGTAAGGGTTCATCGTATTTATAGGGGATATAAGCCCGTGTGTATTTGGGGGGATTTTTCAAGCAATGGCCGCAAATTAAGGCCTGGGGATCGGCCATAGGATAGGCACATTGTTGGCAAGTTGAGCCCAAATTTGGCATTAAACTGATGCAAAATGGGCAGACGGCTAGCTTTCCATCATTAACTTGATTGCAGATAGAACAAATTGCAGGTATACGAAAACTTTGTGTTATACTGAGCAGTTTCTGACGCACGATGTTGGATTCCACTAATTAAATCTTCCTGGCCCCAATAATGACCAAGACTCATGAAATTATCAAGGTATTTAGCAAACAAGCTATAACCTACGAACGCGCTGCCAAAGTGCAGTATGAAATAGGCGAACGTTTATTTGAGCGTTTGCATTATATTAAAATAGCTCCGAAATATATTTTGGATTTGGGTTGTGGTACTGGAGTTTTTACTAAGAAATTAGCCCGTCTATATCCTAAAGCTCATATCGTGGGTTTGGATTTAGCCCATACCATGTTGCAGCAGGCAAAGCGTAAGCATAGTTTTATGCGTAAATGGTCTTTGGTCAGAGGTGATATAAAACATTTACCCTTTGCAACGGGTTTATTTGATTTGGTATTTTCCAATCAAGTGCTGCATTGGACGTATCCTTTGGCACCAATTCTCCGTGAGTTAAATCGTGTGATGAAACCGAATGCTTGTTTCATGTTTTCGACCTTGGGTCCGGATACTTTTAAAGAGTTAAAAACAGCCTGGTCGGGCGCGGATACACACGTGCATACTAATGAATTTATTGATATGCACGATGTTGGCGATGCACTGATGGCGGAACATTTTTTAGAACCAGTAGTAGATATGGAAACCTTATCAGTCCATTATCCAGCCCTGCCACAATTGATTCATTCTTTGAAAGAACAAGGTGTGAAAAATATTAATCGACAGAGAAATCCTGGTTTAACTGGCAAAAAAGCCTGGCATAAATTTGCAGAAAATTATGCTGCTTTGGTAACAGATGGGGGTAAATATCCTTTAAGTTATGAAGTAGTTTATGGACATGCCTGGAAAGGCGAGCAGCGCAAAACTGATTTGGGAATAGAAACTTTTATCCCTGTTTCAGCGATTAAGGTTGTGAAGTAGTGGGTAGCATCGCTAGAAACGTCTTCTGGTAAAATACAAATATATGAAAAAGTGGTCAGTCCAGCCTTGTACTGTTTTTTGAGAGAAGATGCTGGACTTGTGGGGCTCCCTCAGGGTCAGGACCTGACCCCATTGGTTTTACTAATAATTGACGATTTGCGCAAATCTTCCAGTCTAACTATATCGCAAGTATCTTCTTTGGAAGAATAGACAATGACCGCATCTCCAGACTGTAGCTTATGCATCAATTGCTTTTTCTTAACTTGAATATCAATTTCATATTCGCCATAGTCTGTACCCTGGCGCGTAATAATTTCGATAATTAAATTTTCTAAGGCTTCTTTGCTCAGTAGGGTGTGATCAATCTCAATCATGTTGTGCCTTACTAGTAGTGCCTGTACGCAGCTGTCATTTGCCTTTGAGATCATCCTTTATCCCTTGGCTGCTTGACATCCTGTCAAGTATTCCAGCTGCGCCAAACAATCACATTATAGCTATTTTTTAACAAAAGGTATCAGTTAATTAGCTGATTTTTCTGTAAGATATTTCTCTAAATTTTATTAAGCAAACCGAGCAATCGCATACTACTCTCCTTATCGAGCAGAGGTGCTGTCCATCATTACTGCTTGTAATTGTTGCGTTAGCTTAATTAAAGTAGTGGCTTTCGCACCAAATATTTCAAGAGCCTTTAAAGCTGTCTGATAGTGGTTTGCTATAATGTGTTCTAGTTCTTGTTGTGAATACAAACTAGCAAAAGTGTTTTTTTGATTTGCAGTATCCGAAGAACGACCTTTACCTAAACTGGTTGCCGGTAAATAGCGATCCATATAATCATCTTGAATTTGAAAGACCAGTCCTAGATGCATGGCATATGTTCTTAAGGCAGATTTAATTGTCTCAGTGCTTTTGGGGCTTGCTGCTAAAACCATTTCAATACAGGCAGAAATAAGTTTTCCTGTCTTTAACTCATGAATTTTTTGTAATTCTTGTTCGCTAAGAGAGGGTTTACTTAATTCACTTAAATCCAAACTTTGCCCGCTAACCATACCACTTATGCCGCTCGCCTGAATTAAGGCTAAAGTAATATTTATTATATTGGGCGCAGTAGTTAAAGAGATTAGGTGCGTCATTAAAAGTTCAATGGCCAGTACTTGCAAACCATCGCCCACTAAAATTGCAGTTGCTTCATCAAAAGCTTTATGGCAACTTGGTTTGCCTCGGCGAAAATCATCATTATCCATTGCTGGCAGGTCATCGTGAATTAAAGAATAACAATGAGTAAGTTCCACGGCAGCTGCAAGTACATCAAGGATTTTTACGTCAAGATGAACTAATTCACCAATTAGATAAATTAAAACCGGTCGCATTCTTTTTCCACCGGGGAATAAAGAATAATTCATGGCCTCATGAATTTTTAATGCTGGAACTTCAGTTTGATTTAGAATCTGATGTAGAAAATGTTCATGACGTTGCACATATTCATCAATCATTTTCAAAATCATCCTCTTGCGTCTTAGTCAGTATTTCGATTTTTTGTTCTGCTTGGTTTAAAACATCCTGACATTGTCGTGCCAAACCGATACCTTTTTCGAATTGTTTTAGTGAATCATCTAAAGACAGCTCACCTTTTTCTAATTGTTTTACAATTTCTTCAAGTTCAGAAATGGTTTGCTCAAAATGCATGCCTTTGGTCATTGGGGGTTCTCGATGGATATGATGTTTGGATTATACTGAAATAGCGTTAAAAAATACAGGGAGGGGATAAATTCGTGCCCGTGCCGGCAACGCGAGTGTCGTGACAGCTTTGACTTGCTTGCGTGCTTTTCTGAATTTATCCCAAAAAGCCTATATTAATTCCTCACCATCTCTTATCATTCATGAATCTCAATTTTTTAATAAACTCTATGAAAATTAAAACTCAATTTGTCTGTAATCAATGCGGAGCAAGTTTTAAGCAATGGGCTGGACAATGTACCCAGTGTGGGGCTTGGAATGTTATTACCGAAGAAGGTATTCCGCTTGCCTCCAAAAATTCGCGTAGTGGCCAGTGGGCTAATCAGCGCTCAGTGATTACGGCTGTTGAAGATGTGGTGATGGATATTGAACAACGTATGGATTGTGGTTTATCTGAACTTAATCGCGTTTTAGGGGGTGGCTTGGTTTATGGTTCAGTAGTTTTAATAGGCGGCGATCCAGGTATCGGTAAGTCGACTTTATTACTGCAAACTTTGGCTAATTTATCACTTCAAGAAACAGTTTTATATGTAACCGGTGAGGAATCATTACAGCAAGTTGCCATGCGTGCCAAACGTTTAGGCTTACCATTGGCTGGTTTAAGATTATTAGCAGAAACGCAAGTAGAAGCGATTCTTGCCCATGCAGAAAAAGAAAAGCCAAAAATTATAGTAGTGGATTCAGTGCAAACCATTTTTACTGATACTCTCAGTGCTGCGCCAGGAGGTGTAAGTCAGGTACGTGAAGCAGCAGCTCAGTTAGTGCGTTTTGCAAAAATGACACAAACTGCGGTATTTTTGGTTGGTCATGTTACAAAAGAAGGGGCTTTGGCAGGTCCTCGAGTGTTAGAGCATATGGTGGATTGTGTTTTGTATTTTGAAGGGCAAAACGACAGTCGTTTTCGCGTGATACGCGCCATTAAAAATCGTTTCGGTGCCGTAAATGAATTGGGCGTATTTGCCATGACCGATAAAGGCCTGAAAGAGGTATCTAATCCTTCAGCAATTTTCCTCTCAAGACAGCCCGAACCCACCCCTGGAAGTGCGGTAATGGTTACCTGGGAGGGCTCAAGACCCATGTTGGTTGAGGTGCAGGCCTTGGTTGATGAAGCGCACGGGCAACAGGCAAAACGAGTGGTGGCGGGATTGGAGCATAATCGATTGGCCATTTTGTTAGCAGTATTGCACCGTCATGGCGGTATTGCTACCTACGATCAAGATATTTTTATTAATGTAGTTGGTGGGGTAAAGGTCAGCGAAACTGGTAGTGATTTGGCCTTATTGGCTGCGGTTGTTTCTAGTTTGCGTAATCGAGTGTTTGACAGTGAAACGATAATTTTTGGTGAAATAGGTTTGGCAGGGGAAATTAGACCTGTTCAAAGTGGCCAAGAACGTTTAAAAGAGGCGGTAAAACATGGCTTTAAGCGCGCGATAGTTCCCTTTGCCAATGCACCTAAGCAGCAAACGGATTCTCTTATAGTCGAGCCTGTTAAATACCTGCGTGAGGTTTTAGATAAGATGTGAGGAGCTGGCTGCAAATTATGCAATTTTGACTACACTTAATATAAAGAACCTATAACAGTCAGGATGACATTCATGGACAGTGCTGCCTTTTTTAAGCTGATGGTCGATAAAGGTGCTTCTGATTTGTTTTTCAGCGTAGGCGCGCCTCCTAATATAAAAATTCAAGGTATTACTTCTCCTATAGAGCAAGCACCTATTAAATCCCAGCAAATGATAGAACTGGTTTATTCTCTTTTGAATGACAAACAACAAAAAGAATTCGAAGCCAATTTGGAATTGAATATGGCTATATCCTATCCCGAAATTGGTCGATTCAGAATCAATGTATTCAAACAACGTGGCGAAATAGCCATGGTTATTCGATACATTAAAGCCGATATTCCAAGCATTGAAGAATTGTCTTTGCCGGTAATTTTGCAATCTTTAGTTATGGAAATGCGCGGATTAATTTTAGTGGTTGGTTCCACAGGCTCTGGTAAGTCCACAACATTGGCGGCGATGATAGATCATAGAAATCAGAATTATCGCGGTCATATTTTAACCATCGAAGATCCCGTTGAATTTTTACACAGTCATAAAAAATCGATTATCGATCAACGAGAAGTTGGTATTGATACTTTAAGTTATGATAATGCTTTGAAAAATGCCATGCGTGAGGCACCTGATGCTATTTTGATTGGAGAAGTGCGTGAGCGCAGTACGATGAAACACGCGCTGGCTTATTCAGAAACGGGTCATTTATGTATTACTACCTTGCACGCGAATAATGCCAATCAGACTTTGGAGCGGATAGTTAATTTTTTCCCTGAAGAAGCCAAACCACAAATTTTAAGTGATCTGGCTTTAAATTTGAGGGGGATTATTTCTTTACGTCTTGTTCCAGGTATTGCCCATAAACGCGTACCGGCAGTAGAAATTTTGATTAATACACCCTATATTTCGGACTTAATAGAAAAAGGTAAGGTCGATGAGATTAAAGAAGTTATGGCCAGAAGCACAGAACAAGGCATGCAGACATTTGACCAAGCTTTGCTTAAATTGTATCGTGATGGGATAATTACCAAAGAGAACGCTATTAAATACGCAGATTCAAAAAATAATGTGAGTTTAGAAATTAGACTTAATGAGGAAATGGGTGTAGATTCTGCTAAGGATCAATTAACCATCCAGGCCGATGATGTGGATAAATTTTGAACTATCCGCGTATATTGAATTTTTAGCCCAACATACCCTAATATACTCTAATTTTTGCAGTTATAGGGCGTGTTTAATTCAATTTTCTACGTCCCGCGGCTTGTCCGCGGGATCCAATCGGATCTGAATTTATGCAACAAAACTTTGCTTTATTGAAAATCTCTGGATCCCGCGTACAAGCCGCGGGACGTAGGCCCTGAAAAAATGAATTGTAAACACACCCTAATGTCCAGTTATTATTTTTATGAAGATTTTGATTTAGGTACAAGTGCCCATTCAGGGCATGAGTTTTTTCCAAAAGCCAGGTTTAGTGCTAATGGTAAAAAATTTATCTTAAAATCCAATAAGCATGGAAGAGCTGTGGCTACGCGCTTGGAAATTGCTTTTAGTAAGCTCGCCCAATTGTTTTTAGCCCCTTGCCTCACTTCCTCACAATCTATAGTAATTAAAGACGCCAAAGTTTGGGGTTCGGCTGTGGATCATATTTGTTATTTTATTGATAAAAAAGAGGGCTTACACAGAGATTATTATCGAATAGAAAAAAAGGATGCTGCCTGTAAAGTGACACCGGTATCAGTAACTAGAGCAGAAGACATTCCTGTTTATTTTTTCGATCAATTACCCCATGAGTATTTTAGTAAATTAGTTAAAGCTCAAACTGAATTAAGTATTGATTATGCTTCTTTGGCTAACATTATGGCGACTTCTTATTTTTTGGAAGAAGATGATTTACATAAAGGCAATTTTGGTTTTTATATAAAAAAAACGAGTGATAAACCTCGAGTCCATTTTTTTAAAATTGATCACGATTTAATGTTTATAGATAACATAATGTCGCAAGCAAGTATTCGTTTTTTTCACTGGACTCAAAACGAGCATGCATTTGATATAACTGCTCGGGATTTAATTCATTTTCCTAAGTTATTAGATTCAAAAAATTCCTACTGGCCAACTACTAAAAGTACCTTGCGTCATCCTTTTCAGGACAAAGAATATCGAACAGAAGTAGAAGTGGATTCTTTTGCTGCTTTGGCAAATAATGAGGAGTTTAGGCATGCCAAATGGTTGGCTTTTTACAAACACATTCTTATGCCTATATCTGTAATCCATGAAAATTTACGTCAATGTTATGACTGTGATAATGAATACGAACGCGCTCAATTGGCTTTAGTGTTGCAAGCAGCAGTTGCACGACAAGCGCGCTTAACAGCAGTTTTATTTTCAGTAAAAGAATTTCGTGATTTTGTGCGGAATTTATCGCAAGACTCCAAAAAATCAGTGGTGGATGAAATTGCTCAGAAAGACGTGACTGTGCGTCAGCAAGTACAGCACATCATGCAAAAATACGCTAAGACAGATTTTGAAGAAGGTGATACTCCCTTACACGTTGCTATTAAACTTGGTGCGTATCGTTATGAAGAAAGTATTAGAAGCTTTAAGGGTTTCATAAATAGAGCAAATGCAGCAGGAAAACGACCGGTTGATTGCGCTTTGGAACAGGCAAAAAAACACCATGTTCCCTCTTCAAACCCAGGTGAGAATGCGCTTTTTACGCTGCAACATCTAGTGCAAAATGGTGCTGATAAACCCTTAGGGTATGTAAATTATTATAGTGATTATGAATTCAAACCAGAATATTGTGAACGCGCTAAAAAAATAAAAAATTATGAAGAATTACTTGGTTTGTTGACCGAAGTAGGCGAAGATCATCGCTATTGTCTTAAACATAAAAAAAATATTGCCTTCACCTGTCTTAGTGAATGCATTAAATCAAAACCTTCCGATTTAAAGAAAATCCTACAGCAATTTAAAAAACAAGTTAATGCACCTGCAATTGATTCTGGCGGCTTGGCCTATATTCGTCAATTACGTTCTTCATTATGGATAGTACGTCAATTGCGGGGTTTATACGGAATTTCTTCAACCTTGTGGAATATGAATCTTTTAATAGAAAAAACAGCATTTGGCTTGAGTCAAAAAAGCACAAATTGCCCGCCATGTATGCCGTTTGAGTAATTGGTGAAAATATGCTAAAATAGCTCTTTTTTTGATTAGTAAGAGCTTTAAATGTATTTTTATCAAGATTATTTGGCTTTTTTAAAACTGACCTGTGAAAAATCAAGTCCAAATCCTCACTTAAAAAGTTTATTAAGCACACTGCAATTTCCACAAAGAGAAATCTATCCTCATGAAATTGAACGAATTTTAGTGGATCTGGATTTACTGGAAACTCATTTTAACTCTGATAAACAGATATATTTGGCTCTTATTAATCTCCAAGATCATTTAATCAAAGAAATAAAAACGATAGTACAAAGCCATCAGGGTGTTATACCTGAACTAGTGGTCAGAAAGTGGTTTGAAGTCAATCCTCAATTATGCAGATTAATAGTTTCCTCTTTGGCTGGAGTGTTAAACACCTACCAGACCCTGGTTAAGATTTTAGAAACTACGGCAGTTAAAACAACAAAAACCAATAAAACTCTGGACTTGTTGTATTTAGTATTAAGACGCTCAGTTTTGCTAACAACGCCACCACCTAATGCATGGTATGAATCTATTGCGCAATTGCAGGCGTATAGTTCCAGAGATAAATTAATCCAGTTGGGGTTGACTGATTTAGCTGCGTTTCAACAGTTAGAACTGGATTATCCAGGATTTTTAGCCACTAAGGTAACAAGCTTTGATGATTTAGATATGTTCTGTCAATTACTGCCAAATAATTTTTACTATTTATTACATGCACCGCAAGTGCAACAGTATGTGCCTGATGCAGCTCATTTTGTGACTATACTACTGCATATTAAAGGCATAAGTGTGTTTGATAGAAACCGTTTAATACTAGAGAAACTTAAAAATCTGGATGATTTAGTAGCCGTAACTCAAGCGTATCCAGACCTAATTAACTTAATTGCTAAGCCTACTGATTCTGGAATTTCTTATAAAGAAGGTATGGCTGCGCAATGGATAGTGAGTAGGGATGATTTATTGCGTTTTAATTTAAGTAGTCCGAGTATGCAAACCATTATTCAAAATGTGCCGCGTTTTCGAGAAATGATTGGGACTAATGAAGCTTTTATATTTAGCTCTATGAAAAACTTATTAAGACCCAAAAGAAAGGAAAATTCTTCTAAAAATGCAGAAATTGATGACAGATTTTTAAGCTTAGGACAAACAATTTCCTTAATGCAATTTCATGAAGATGCTGGCTATTATACAAATGGCACTATTAGCTTTGCTAATGATAGTAAAGAAGGACATTTTTCTACTGAAGCAAGTGATGGCTATTATTTGGCAATTGCTTTGGCTTATCGCGCATTTGCAATTTGGCAGCAGTTAGAAGGCAGTCATAAAACACATTTCGACATTTTAGAATGCGGTGCTGGAGACGGGGATCTTTGTTACAAAATACTAGAATTTATTGATGCCATGGCAAAACTTGATGTCTCTTGGTTAGAATTTGCAGCAGCAGTACACTATACCATTATTGAAATTTCACCTGCCTTGGTAAAAAGACAAGAGCGTTTATTAAGTGATTTAATAGCACAAAATAAAGTGGAAGTAATTCAGGACGATGCCTTGCAAATGAAGTTTTATAATAAAAAAGCAGCCTTACATATTAGCAATGAATTAATGGATATGTTTCCATCCGAACAAATTATTCTTGATGAACAAAATCAGGTGCAAGTTGCTATGTTGATGCCCATTTTAACCCCTGCCGCTTATATATATCTAAAACAACATCATCCCGAATATGTTTTGGGATTGGAAGCAGAATCGTACTCTTTAAGTAAACTAGTACAAGCCGAACAAATTACCTTAGATCATGAAGGTTTTCCTATTACAGCAGAACGGTTTAAAGTATTAATGCGCATCACAACCGATCCGAATTTTTCAGGACCCTTGGATTCTTTTTTCTTTTCCAGATTTATTTATCCAGTACATTTATTTCCTGAAATTGAAAAATATTTGGCAGAACATGATGAAGTTCTTCTTGGAATGCAGGCCGGAGATAATAAAATAATTAGCCCTGGTTTAGCAGTTTATGCACGTTTAATTGCAGAAAAATCTTTGGTAAGTATTGTAGTTGATTATGGTGCTACGACTGTTAAATTAAAAAATTTTGGATACCGCAGTTATGGTGATGATTCAGAAATGTACCAGTATTTACCACTAACGCATCCAGGAAAAAGGGATATAACTTACGATGTAGATTTTACTGCTCTAATCACGAGTTTAAATCAACAAGCAGCAAAAGGCAGCGTTACTCTGGTAGAAATGAATCAGCTATTACCCAGAGACTTTAAAATTCCTGCACATTATCGTAGTTCCATAAAAAAAAGCGATTTAGAAAACTTCAATGATCCCCAATTTTTAAGTGCAGTCTATATTGCTAAAGATACTTCTATTAGTTTACAGGATTTGGAATCTCAGGCGAAAAAGCTGGTAACGCGCCATCAATTTTTTAAGCAAGTGGAACAACAGGCTCAACAAACTATTGAGATGAATCAGAGGATGGGGATTCAAAGTAATTAGTTTCCATACAGCTTCCATAAACGTAGGTTGGGCCTAGGCCCAACCTACTGGATTTTTAGTAGTAATAACCATAACGATAACGGTAATAATCCCGTCTGTCTTGATCTTGACCAATTGAATTACCTATTAATCCACCAGCTCCAGCCCCAACTACAGTCCCTAAGGCACTTCCCCCGGTAACTGCATAGCCTAAACCAGCACCCGCAGCAGCACCAGTCGCAGTGCCAACTTGAGTATTGGTGCAGCTTGAAAGCATGAGAATTGTAGCACTAAGGAAAAATATGCTTGTGATGTGTTTTTTCATGTTAATTTCCTTATATTTTTTTTATCTGCATTGTGATTATAGTACAAATAAAATAATTTGTGACTGTAAAGTGGTCACTCATAAGGATTTACTCTTAGAGCAGTTATCAGTACTATATAGCGAATAAAAATAAGAAAAGAGGCTGGCATGTTTAGAGGAAGTATAGTGGCTTTAGTTACGCCATTAAAGGACGATAAAGTCGATGTTCATCGATTGCGCGAGTTGGTTGAGTTTCATATTGAAATGGGAACTCATGGCTTAGTTGCAGCGGGGACAACAGGGGAGTCTGGCACTTTGTCTCATGCAGAAAAACTGCAAGTGATTAAAACGGTCATCGATCAAACCAAAGAACGCGTGCCAGTAATAGCCGGTACCGCTGCTAATGCTACTAAAGACTGTATCGAATTGACATTGCAAGCAATGGAATACGGCGCTCATGCTGCATTAATAATGACTCCTGCCTATATTAAGCCAACTCAAGAAGGTCTCTTTTTGCATTACAGTGCTATTGCCCAGGCAGTTGCCATGCCGATTATTTTATACAATGTTCCAGGACGTACCGCTTGTGATATGGAGCCTGAAACGGTAGCGAGATTGGCTAAAATTTCCAATATCGTCGGTATCAAAGAGGCAACAGGCAATATGACCCGTCTGCAGCAAATTATACGTCTATCAGAGGGTACAATTGATGTGTTTAGTGGTGATGACCTAACTGCGGCTTCCTGGATGTTAGCAGGTGCTAAAGGGGTTATTTCTGTAACTGCCAACGTTGCGCCTCGATTAATGGCTAAAATGTGTGATGCAGGCATGGACAAAGACCAGGCAGTTTGTTTGAAATTGCAGGAACAACTAATGCCCTTGCATGAATTGATGTTTGTAGAAGCCAACCCAATTCCTGTAAAATGGGCTTTACACAAGATGAATTTGATTGAGAAAGAACTAAGACTTCCAATGACGGAGTTATCTCAAGTTCATCACCAGGCTTTAGAAACAACACTGAAGAATTTAGAGTTAATTTAATGGGGTACGTTGTGAATAAATTGAGTTTTATTGTATTGGCTGTATTGGCACTATCTGCTTGTAGTTCCCGTTATTCTAGTAATGGAGAAAATGTGTATCTGATGAGCAAAAATGGTGTGGGAGTACAAGTGCCACCGCCCCTTACGAGCGCAGGTATTAGTCATTTTTATGATTTACCGGCTCAAACCCAAAGTGCTCAAGTAAACATCGCGCCACCTGGTGTACTAATTACTACATAAGGTCACAAATGACACCTTCAGAATCGCATGAGTTGATTGTAATAAGAGAGTTATCGAATCGGATAATCGAAGCCCAGCGTCAAATCAGGATTCTTGATAGTATTAAATGGGATGACTCCATAAGGCAGGAATTTTTTAAGCACAAAGGCACCAAAATGCCACATGTGGATCATGCTTATTATGAAAGTAAACCCCTTCCTTTTGATGTAAAAGAAAAGCAAGAAGAATTCAGATTGATTTTGCGCGATGCGCAAAATCTTCTAGGACAATATTCAACGGTTACGCGTTTATTGCGACGCCAGTGCGAAGAATACAGTCGTGCAACGCAAATGTTGGCGGTGCGTGGGACACAATCCTTTAGTGAAATAGCCATGGAATTGTACGGTAGCCCGGATGATGTATTCTATGCCGGTGGGCCGCGTATGAGTGAAATGGGTAGTTTATTGTTTCATGTTTTAACCGATTTGGATGTGCGTTTACAATCGGAAGCTGATTTGAAACGTTATACACCACAGCAGGCACAAGAAATACTGCAAGAGCGTTTAAGTCATTTCTTTGATAAAGATCCCGGCCGAGTAACTGTGATGGTCAGTGATGATATGATAGCTGATGCAGCCGCCGGTGCTGATACTATTAAATTAAGTCAGCAAGCGATGTTTAGTGATCGTGATTTGCGTTATCTAGAGGTCCATGAAGGTTGGGTGCATGTTGGCACTACTTTGAATGGCTCCATGCAACCTAATTGTACTTTTTTATCCAAAGGATCACCTTCTAGTAGTGTGATTCAAGAAGGACTAGCTGTGATTACGGAAGTAGTTACCTTTTCTTCTTATCCGGGACGTATGTTAAAAATTACCAATAGAGTAATCGCTTTGGACATGGTAACTAAAGGTGCCAATTTCATTGATATTTACCGTTATTTTATTGATTGTGGTTTAACTGAGGAAGACAGTTACAATCAATCCGTTCGCATATTTAGAGGAAGTACTCCAACAGGAGGACCTTTTACTAAGGATTTATCTTATGCAAAAGGATTTGTATTAATTTATAACTACATTCGTTTCGCTATATCACAAAAAAGAGTAGAATCTGTTCCTTTGCTGTTTACTGGAAAATTGGTTTTAGACGATTTACCTTTATTAGGTGAACTAAAAGAACGCGGTATTTTGAGTGCACCAGTTTATTTACCACCACCGTTTAAGGATTTAGCGGCTTTAAGTGCATGGATGAGTTTTTCTTTATATTTAAATCAATTTGATTTGCATGAAATTCAGAAAAACTTTCGATTTTTACTCATTTAATGAATTAATAAGGATTATTATGTCCCTGTCAACAGTACGTAAAGTATATGACGCTTATGCCAGTTTCTACGATCTGGTGTTTGGTAAAGTATTTCAACAAGGACGGCATTATTCAACAGATATAGTGAATAAAAATGCAGCGCAAAATGCTTCTGTTTTAGAATTAGGAGTGGGTACCGGTTTATCTTTGCCATTATACCGTCCGGATTTACAGATTAAGGGTATTGATATTTCAGAAAAGATGTTAGAAAAAGCCAAAAAAAAAGTGGCTGACAAAAAACTTAAAAACGTGAGTTTGAAAGTTATGGATGCTGCGCATTTAGAATACCCTGATAATTGCTTTGATTTTGTAGTTGCGATGTATGTAGCTTCGGTAGTACCCGATCCACAAGCTTTTTTGGAAGAAATTTCGCGTGTGTGTAAACCTAATGGAGAAATTATCTTTGTGAATCATTTTGCTTCAGAAAAACCTGCACTACGGTTTTTGGAGAAAAAGTTTGCTGTGATTCATAATGTTGTGGGATTTAATTCCAATTTTTCAATCAATACGATTTTGGATTACCATAAATTCAAATTATTAAACAGCTACAATGCAAATCTATTTGGGTATTGGAAAGTCTTGCATTGTAAATCAGAGACTAAAGATGTATAAACCGTTACCATTTTTTATAGGCCTGCGTTACACTCGCTCAAGAAAAAAGAATCATTTTGTTTCTTTTATTTCTTTAAGTTCCATGCTGGGTATTGGTTTAGGAGTAATGGTTTTAGTTACCGTTTTGTCCGTGATGAATGGTTTTGATGAAGAAATTCATCAACGCTTTTTTGGAATGGCTCCAGAAATAACAGTAAGTGGGCTTAATGAAAAGCTCGGTGATTGGCAGGAAGTAGTTAAAAAAGTTAAAACCATCCCGCAAATAAAAGCAGCAGCGCCTTTTGTTGGTGGACAAGGATTGATGACCCATGAAGGGCAAGTTTTACCTATTATTCTCACGGGAATCTTACCCGAAACAGAAGAATCAGTAACTCATTTAAATGAAAAGTTATTAGCTGGTTCTGTGGCTGATTTAGAACATTTTGGCATTATTTTGGGAAAAGGTTTAGCCGATAGTCTGGGCCTGATGATGGGTGATATGGTAACCATTATGATTCCTCAAGCAAGTGTAACGCCCGCAGGAATGATTCCACGTTTTAAACGTTTTAAAGTAGCAGGAGTATTTAGTGCAGGCACTGGGTTTAATTTTGATACTAAAATGGCCTTTATTCATATGGGTGATGCACAAAAATTATTGCAATTAGGTACCGATGTGAGCGGTATTAAAATGAAAATTAATGACGTTTATCAAGCACCTGAACTTTCTGATCGCGTGGCGAAACTTTTAGGTGAAGACTATCAAGTGGGCAATTGGACCCAACAATTTGGCGCCTTCTTTCAGGCAGT
>JBAZRP010000064.1:0-17059 GCA_041662885.1 Legionella sp. | reverse complement strand
TGAACCTATGATCACTACCATCATAGTATGTGCAGTAATTATCTCAACATTAGTATTATTCTTTACGTTTAAATATTTTATTTCGGCTAATAACTCTAATAATCCTGTAATTTCTGCCACCGCCTCTGATACTAACCCACATCAGAACGTCACCAGATCTGCTCTAGAGATGTTGAATAATAAGGATTTGTTAGCAGAAGTGAATAAACACAATGCTTTAAAAACAGAATTTCTAAAACATTGGGATACTTATGTTTCAACAGTCAATAAATCCAACTCTCTAGTTAGTAAAATACAGGATTATTGTAAAGAACTGTTATCAATGGTAACCAGTTTACACTTAATCGATCAGACAGGGGCCATTAAAAAGAATGTACATGAACTTGAACAATTAAAAATAAGTATTCCAGTAGAAAAAGAACGTACTGCAAATGAACTTAGAAGAGGAAGCGCATATATTACTGATGACCAAGTTTCTCTTTATAAAAATCAATATATTCCTGAGTTACAAAAATCAACAGCCTCTATTCAACAAGTCATTCCTCGGCTGGAGGCCGATTATAAGGAAATTCAAAAATTAAGCCAAGCAAATGATGTTTCATCATCTTTTACTTATGACTAGGAAAATCAATGTGAAACCGAGTAGTTAAAACGAAAGGAATATAGGGGTTCTGGCAAAAATATTAACTAAATAAATAATAAGTTAAATAGATAAACCTTTCGATTTAGAGTCTTAAAAGCTGTTTTTAAGGATAATATCAGTTCTGAAACAAAGAGAAGATCCTTCGCTTCGCTCTGGATGACGTACCGGATTAAAACCAGATAATAGGACCTTATTTCATACTATAATTCTCTTACCCATCAGGCTAAGGAAGTTCTCTTTCTGCTCGTCATCCAGAGCGAAGCGAAGGATCTTATTTCAAGCTATATCTGTGCCAACTGAAGAGAAGATCCTTCGCTTCGCTCTGGATGACGTGCGGAGAGAAGATCCTTCGCCTAGCTCTGGATGACGTGCGGAGAGAAGATCCTTCGCCCCGCTATAGATGAGGTATCGGATTAAAACTAGTTAAAATTAGTCATAGTTAAGTCAGATTTTATATGTCTATTGAACAGTTCTGTAATTCGCGGTGTTTTTGCGCAATCTAAAGCAGTTTTTGTATTGATATCAACAAGGTTGATGTCTGCATCGTGTTGTAACAAGAATGTAACGCTTTCTTCCTTTCCACTTTGAGCAGCATAATGTATAGCTGTCTTTTTACTTGGGCCTACTCCATTCACATCAACACCGAGTTTGATCAATACTTTTAGATAGCTAATGTTGCCGCTATTGGCCGCCATACGAAATGCTTTTCCCATATCATCTACATCATAAAAGCGCATAATCTGTTTCGAAATAGAAGTAAGAATTGGCAGAATTGATTTTTTAATAGCATAATCTAATGCAGTTTGGCCCTTAGCATCTTTGATTTTAAAATCTGCACCCTCTTTAAGAAGGCAAAGCGCATTATCAATTTTATTTTCATATAATGCGATATGTAATGCAGTATATTTTGTATTAGAATTATTATCCTGACTATTAATATTCGCTTCATTCTTTTTCAAAATCATCTCAATTTCATCTGGCCCATGCTCGAAGGCAGCACGTCGCAAAGCCTGATTTGGATCTGAGGTTTTCCAACGCTCATAAAATACATTTCGAGCAGTGTGGCTAGAGGGGCCTACTTCGGCAAATAAATTCTCTATATCCTTTCCACTTAAGCCTTTAGTATATACTGCGGTATCACCTACCAAAGCAGTTGGCTTCAGGCCAAGTTCATGTAACATCTTTTGTGTGGAATTTGGATTTGGACTTAACATATTGTGACTGGGGTCTGGATTAAACCTTGTTGGGATGTCAGTGGGAACTTTAGCAAAAGGAAATAATTGATAACTTGAAAAGAATAATGAATACTTTTCTTCATTTTCTATTGGAAGTAAACGAGTATCGCGTCGAACGAGAGGCCTGCTGAAGACACCAATTGGTGAAACTTGCAAAAAAGCTATGGCATCATTCAGTTGTTCTTCGCATTTAGAGAGCGCTGAACCAACAGGCATTTCTTCCACTGCAATTTCTTGATAAAAGCACCCCATCGACTCTTTTTTCCCTTGCGGAGTTAGGCTATGGTAACCGTAAGCATCTACAACTTTATAGTCTTGACTCGTACTAACAACAGTCAATGGATAGCCAATATGATTTTTTATAATTGTATTATATTTGTTATGAAGATTATTTATAAGATCATCTATTTTTCCTTCAGTTACTAAAGTATTAAATTCCTCGATCGGGATTTCTTGATAACAAGCATTAATAGCGCAATATAATTGCAGTTGAGCGTTCAAATATGAAATGGGTTCGGAGAAAAATGATGGATTTTTTCTCGCTAGATCAACTACAAACATTCCCAGTCCTGATCCATTATGAAAATCATATGCTGTAAAATCCGCTTCATCCGCAGAAATATCAACAAATAAGTTTTTACCAAAAAGACTAGTAAAATATAATTTCCCGGTTTCCTTTTTTTGATGCTCATTTAAAATGGATGTTTCTTTAATGAGAAGAAATGGCTTTCCCATGCTTCCAAGCGCTGCTTGCTCAACATAGCCAAAGCCTTGTATTGTTGCAAACTTATACAGCCCTGCTAATAATATGTCTTTTGAAATATCGCTGATATTAATTTTCATTCGTACCTCTTTGAAAATACTGATATACACTCGTACTTTAACTGATCGATAAACACGCAAAACAATCATATGGTTCATTTATCTGCCTTTGTTGCGCAGACTAATCTGAATTTTATAATGGAGGCCGTGTCGATGATAGTTTTATAGCAATAATGTTTATTTTACTCAACTATAAGTACTGTGAATACTGTAAAAAATACTGTAGTTTAATATTAAGTGAGCGTCGGCAAAGAAAATTTTAGGTTAAGCCCAGCAATAGGAACTGGATTAATTGCTTATCCTGGTGATACATATGAGCGCTGGGCTTCTCAGCCTGAGGGATCCCCACCTTTTTGAACCCAATCAAAGCTCCCTTCTCCCCTCGGGGTGCCCGTAGGGCGGATAGGGCTTAGCAAAGTGGCATTGACTAGAAAATTTCATTACCGTCACCACCCTCATCCGCCCCTTCGAGGCTCCCTTCTCCCGCAAAGCGGGAGAAGGGAGCCTCGATTGGGTTCAAAAAGGTGGGGATCCCTCTGGCTGAGAAGCCCAGCCTACACGCGCTCACACAGTACATCAGCTTGAATTTATGACGAATTATTGTAGGTCAGCGCACTTATCACGTGTTGACGAAGCAACAGATGCAACAAAAAACCCAAATCAGCGCTCGTGTCTTATTTGGGAGTAAAAATACTTCGTATACTCTGTTCAATTTCGAGAAGATTATCGGATTGTTCGGTTTTCTTACTTGAAGTCGGAGTTAAATTGTTTGATTTTGACACTGGTGACTGGGAGGCGATAATGGCCCGGGATTTTTCTATAAAAGACCAGCTTGATAGGACATTTTCAGATTTAGGACGTTCGCCTTTCATTTTTACACCCCTCTAAATTTTCCTCCATTATAATAACTATGAATCCTATTGGTCAATTTTATTATCATTATCCTTTTTTAGAAGACAAAATGGACCCTAAGTTGGGTTCTATCTCACTTAAATTATCTGTAGAATCAGTCTTTTTCTCCTTTACACGGATATTTCCATGCCCTATCAAACTTCGTGATTTTTCTATGAAAGACCATCGTTCAGCATCCTTATCCTTTTTTTTGCCGGAATCCTGTTTCATAATAAACTCCTCTTTAAATTGACATTATCTTTTGCATGCCTGGTTCAACATGAAGCTGAAATCCCTTTTTAATCAATGGGTCAAAATAATCCATGGTTGAACGAATAGGCAGTTTATCTTGAAAATACAATTCCTCTTCTGAACGTGCATAAATATTAATGGTTTCTTTTTTAATCCAATTTTGCATTTGCTCTTCATCATACACAACTATAGTTTTAGTAAGCATATTTATAGAAGCAAACATATTAATTTCCTTACTAGGGCTATTATTATCATACATAACCACACTAATTTTATTTTGCCCAAACAACTCGTCTTGAGTTAAGGCTTTAATAAACTCTCCTGGGACGGCTTGATGTGAGCCTAAAAGACCCTCTGTATGTTCGAATCTTTTTGTTTTCATACCTCTAAGATAAGAACGTTCAATAGCAACCGAAGCATCTGTTGACACAGCAGCAATGATTATTTCACCATAGCGTTGATTCGCTTGTTTTAATTCATCTGCTTTGAGTTTTGTTTGATCGTGCATAAAATGAGGGAAAAAACCAGACACTTTTCCTTGCTCCTCAATAAGCATCATAATTCGTTCTTTTACTAATAAAGATTCTTCATAGGTATATTGAGAAAATTTTTTCGGATCAATCCCTGGATCTAACAAAAATGGTTTTAGCCTATCCGCATTATGGTGCACCATGTCATTCCATGCAATTGCTGTTGGAATACGCGTTGTTAAAGTACTTTCTATGTTAGCTAAACAAGTTCCTTTACCTGAGGCAACACCTCCTGTAGTAAAAACTGCTACTCCATGCTTTTTATCAACCAAATCTAAAGGTTCAAAAGTCCCGGACTGACACAATTGCTGAATCGTTTCCCTAACTAAAGGCTCTATCAATTTACGCGCTTCTTGAGTATACAAAAAGGCTAGGCCTCTTTGCATGCAAACCAATTTAAGTAAATTAGGGTCGGATACCCAAGGCTCCTTTTTGGCAATTTCATCAAACATACTTTTTAATTTGGCTTGATCTTTTGGACTAATTTGCGATGAATGTATTTGCTTGCGCGCTATTAAACCATCAAAAAATTCATCTAATTCTTTAGCCGTTTTAGCGTATAAAATGACACACTCACTCTCAATAACATTATTTTTAAGCACCGAGGCCTGCACTAGGGTAAAAGCTCTACCAAAAGTATCTGCCTCATCTTCCACCGTTTTATCAAGTTTTATAGTTGCCTGTAACTGCGCCAGGATTTCATGCTCCATTAAGCGCCCAGGACGTAAACAGACCAAATTACGCACAAATTCTTTTGGATAAGCTTCCGTTGTTAGTTTTAATGAATCAAATTCTGTCAATAATGAATTAGCCAATATGGTAAAAGCTCTCAACTGATTTTGTTCTTTTTTACTGAGTTTTTCCTTTAAATCTAAGGTTTCAATAAAGAACTTTATGTTATATGGCATAATGACTCAAGAGCAGTTGATGTGTTAAATATATAGATCATGTAAATATATTTGTCAATTCGGCCATTTATTTAAATCGTGCCTCATTCAGGAGATCAGGTACCTCTTCAAGCTGTTCTACTTTTCTTTTCTTGTTAAACAATAGAGTATTGATTTGAGCTAATGTTTCAGTGTTGAGTAATTGTTCTGTCACAAAGGGTTTCCAGTCAAATAGTTCTCTATTTGACTGATCGCAATGATGTACATAACCTGACTCTAAATCTTTAATTAATTGGTTTTCAGCAATCCTAGTAGAGAATTCAGTTAGCAGTTTGCGTTGCTTTATATAAAAACTGCGGTTGTGGGTAAGGCTATGGTCATCTTCCAATATCGCGTGTGTTAATTCATGAGAGAGTACTTTGTATAATTCAAGCAATTCTCTACATGATGGTCTTAATGTTTTATTGCGCAGCGCTTGGAACAGATCGCCGACTACTCCAGTTGATTGTGATATTGAGTAAACATTCCAATAAAGAACATTTGATTTTTGTACGGTATGCATTAAACTGCCATTTTTCTGTGTGGAAAATCCAATCTTTACTTTATGGCCCATAAGTTTTGCGATATGTTTACTTAAATTAGTTAAAAACAACCACTCACCTGATAATTTCCCACCATCCCAATCAACTTGAGGAACGTTTTGCAGATCAAATATGCATTGTTTCTGCCATTCGATTGTGCTTTTTTGATTTTCAAACTGCTTTACAAATTGCGTGATGCACATAGGAACTTCGATATTTTTTGGAAGACTTTTGAATTTAGTGTAATACTCAGCCAAGGTAACCAAGGAATACTTTTCTAACTGAACTTCATAGCTTTTTAAATCATGATCATTCACAACAGCAAATAAAGGTACATGTGCCATTAATTCATGCAATCGAGCTGGATTTTGATATTTTAAATAATTTTTTAAAGGTCTATGCGCAAGAATATCTGCTAAATCCTGTACTAATTCAGGATTATTCCGCTGTATTATCTGTGTGTATTTTTCAAAATACAAAAAGAAATCGTAGGGTAATTCCGACCAACTTAGTTTTGATGAAACAAATAAATGAACATATGCTTGAATATAGGCAGTTAATAAATAAGGCTTTAAAAATTCATATACAGCTGGTGCATCAATAAAATCCGTGCGTTCACGATTTAAAGCAAGCGTTTTTGGTACATCAATAATTAAACCGTGTCTACGCACCAACTTTCTAATTTCATCAGGAATAAATGCATCCATTTCGCCAATGGGTTTAAGCGACAAGCCTGATACAACCACTACATCTTCAACGGATCGAAATAATTTCATCATTCCATATTCCGGTAATTCAACGCTGCCTAAAGGCATGACAGATTCTACTTCAACACTTGGCGTTGCCGGTGCAAATGTGAGTAGCAGCGGATTAGCTACAGTTACTTGAGGTACACCATATGGATGATTTATAAGACTGCTATTTAAGTAAATAGAAGTACTATTGGCATCAACTGCGCGTGCATGAGCTTTGAAAGATCGTAAATGTCTGCCAGCATCCAGTGCCACTGCGGTATCCCGTGCTATGCGTTCTACTACTGTTCCTTTGAAAGTACCAGGTTTGGTTTGCCAGGATATCTGAATATCAATGATGCGATTATTTTGCGAATAAATAGGTCTTAACAGCACCTCACTAAAGTAGCCATTGTTTTGGCCTGTTTTAAGACGCAGGCATTGCGCATTATGAAAAGCGGTAAATACGCCTACTCCATGTCCGCCGATATAGTTTTGATGCTGATCTTTGCGTTTCATCGAGGCACCCGCCAAGCAGTAGAAGCTAAATACTTCATCCAAACTCATGCCGATACCTTCATCTTGTAAACGAAAAACACAATGCTCGTTTTCTTCGTATACTTGCGCCTGTATTACATTGTGGGCACTGTTAATTTTAGCATAAGAATCCAGAGCGTTTTGTAGTAATTCGCGTTCGTATAAGTGTTTACTGGGATCTGCTTGATGGTAAATAGCGTGTTGCAGTACCCGAACTAAATGAGACTTGTCGGCGCGAGCCGCGTGGTTTTCTACTGTTGTAACAAATTCTTGTGGATTAGAGTTCAGCGAGGAAAGCACAGTGCGGTTGCAGTGCAATGCACACATAAAATCAAGCAATGACAGCGAGTGCATGGTGTTAGAATCGGTAAAAATGGGTGTGCAATTCTCCAGTACCAAGCGGTTTTTTGGATATAATAGATAATAGAGTAACTGACCAATAACATTCGATATATCATCAAGTATCGGTTTACACAAAGAAAAATCGGCCGCATGCGCACGTAATTCATACTCATGTGTTTTTAGTACTTCATACACTTCTTTTAGAGTATTTAATCCATACATTTCAATAATACAGATTAACTTTTGCGCGAGCGGTTCGCATGCTTGTTCGTGTGTGATCAGGTGAATTAAATTAAACAGCTTCAAAATAAAGACTCTTGCATCCTTCGAGAATGATTCACAAATGCTGATAATGGTCTGATAATCATTGGCTAAATCTTTACTGGCAGTATAGGTAAACAGATTTATATGAGGCACAATGGCTTTAAATGCTTCGGTAGGCCATTCAACAAAACGCAAGCACAGACCATAATAAAAGGCCTCTAAGGACAATGTATTTAAGTAGTCCAGATTGGTTGTAACTTGTGGCAAGCGTAGTTTATCCAAAGGTATTAAGGATACGATTGCAGGAATATCTAAAAAGTGTAGACCTTTTATGTGCAAAATATCAGGTCTTAATAATGTATAACTGTATTCAGGCAGTGCTTGGTTAAAATATGGATATCCAGATTCAGTGAAAAGCCAGGCATTAAAGCTATTGTATTTCGTAATTTCAATTAGTTTGTTTTTATTCAGCGAACTAACACGATTTCTGTTATAAATATCAGCATCCAATGCCTGCATATAGGGCGTATACAATACGGATGAGCCCTTAGTACTGTTATAGTGAAAATAGCCCTTTTCCATCCGAAGACTTACAAAGTTTATAGGGTTATCTAAAGTAACAGTTTTCCCTTGCAAGTCATACACTCTATGTTGATGTTCTTTTCCAAAGAAGATAGAACGAATAAACAATTCTTGAGTACCAATTAGTACAAGATCACTTATGCCAGGAAGATCGTTTATTAAGATACTGCCATTCGATCGATAAATATATTCATCGCATTCTATAAAATAATCATTTCTGGAATGATATACATCAACACTATAACCTTGGACTATGGTTTTGCCTTTATGATCAATAAGTGCTTTAAGTGGATAATTATTTGAATTTTTTATGGTGCTGTTATTAATAAGAAAAAAATCACCCTTTGGTATAATCCAGTCAACATCATTTAAATCCCATTGCAGGGATAATTTAATTGGAGTTATGGCATTGTTGTGGGTTAAAAATAATCCTTCCTTATTTTGTATAAGGTAAAATTCACCTGTATTTAATGTATCTGCAGGAATAATTTTTCCCGTTTGATAGCAATATTCTTTTGCTCGGTCAATTCCAGGAACTCTCGTGATCCTGCGTTTCTGACTTTGTGACCAAGTATATTTTTGCTGAGTTTTAAGATCATGGATAATATGATCTGATTGGTTCTGGTGCTCTATGATACCAAGTACTGGGAAACCCAGGCAATCTGCATAATATTTTGAATGCCACTTGCCTTTATTTGTTGCCAAGATGAAGCCAATTCTTCCAAATTCATTCATAAGTGATAAATGAATGGTTTTATCGTTTATTATTTGGCATGAAAAATGAAGGATCGAGCCTATTGAGGAGGCCTCAAATTTCAAAAGTGTGTCACCTGAATCTCGATATAGGGTGTATTCACTAAGAAACGTTTTACAGAGCACAAAATCATCTGCTAGCCAAATTTTTTCGGCCTTGCTAAACAATTGCTTGCCCGTGTTTATGTCGTACAGTTTTATGTAATGATATTGAGATTTTTCTGCAAGCCATTTATTATTCAATAATGTATAAGTGCCACTAGGAAGTGTTACTATGCACCCACGTTGCTTATGATATAAAATTGTTTTTATATCATGGAAATATTCACCTTTTTTTATGAGGTAATAAGGAGCACTGCATTCAGCAATTTCCAAGTCTTTATCGTTTAATTCAGGACAGAGATTAGTTCCTAACCCATCACGAAGCTCATACTGTTTGCTTTGTTGATTGTAGACAGACAAAACATCATCAGCGTTTATAACAACTTCTTGATCTGGGAAAATAGTCGCACTAAAATTTGAATACTCACTGAGAAGCAGCCTCATTTTTGCTTTTAGCAACTCCCATTTGGCATGGAATAGAGGATGGAAATGCTCATCAAATAGAACACCTTCATTACTCATAAAATAGAAGCGTGCATTAGCAAAGCGAAAAGTTGCGATTTTACCTTCGATTTCGGATTTAGAGCTGTATTTTGACTTAAACCCTATCACCGGAAACACAGAAAGCAGACTTTTGGTCTTTGCTAAACGTGCTGGCATAGTTTCATGACTTGTTAATAGGGCTTTGGTTGCAGCTTCTCCAGCATGCCACAATACTCCGTGTTGCTGATACACATTATGATATGGGTGTGCGCTAATAGCAGGCGTAAATTTAACTGTTGGAAATGACATACTGCTTTTAATGCTATTGTCTCTTTCAGGTTGGTACTTTGCATCGATTTCATGTGGTGGGAGCGAAAGGATAAATTCCAGCAAATTTAGCTTCCCTTGCGCCTCTATTTGATGATAATAAGTTTTATCAATAAATACTCTATTCGCATCTTTGTCATAAATAAAATAATCGCTCTCAGTACCATATGCCATATCTGCAAGCCAAACTTGCGTACCCTTACTGTCCCAATGTTGCGATAAGGTGGCAATTCGCAAGGTCCAATCCTTTGGTATAATCAAAGGATGGAGCCGTAGTATTGCATTGGTTGATAGAGGACGAAATAAATCGGTGTCGAGCACACAAGGTGTTATGCCTAATTTTTGTGTCACTGTCTCGAGTAAAAAATCCATGAGATTATCTTCAGCGCACAAAGAGGTATTGGTATTTTGTAGCTCTTGTACCAAAGGAGCGATGCTGTTGGCATATAGGGCCCAATCTGGCTCGGGCATAGTGTGAATTTTGCCAATTTCATGACGGATATGCTCTAAAATTTTTTCACTGTCTACGATAATTTTATCGCGCCCTTCGGCAATGGTAGCTTCCGAGGGGAAATGCCAGGCAACCGAGCTGCTAAAGCTTTCATTTGTCTGCTCTGATTTTTGAATGCAAATTCCATTGATACTGATGCTTGCTTGTTTTGTAGTTGGTTTTTTTACAAATCGATATCCGTTAATAAATATCGGTGCTTTAACCGTGCTATCGATGTGTTGGGCTACCATATTTTGGTATTCAATCTGAGTAATTTCTGAAGAATATACCTGAGTACAGGTACCCTCTTCTTCAAGGGAATTGTCCAGGCTAATAGCTGCATAAATTCCGTCTTGGAACAGTCTAAATTCTAAGCGAATACCAGCACTGCCCTTTGCTTTAGTAGTCACTATGACTTTAGCATCCGCGTTGTTTAAATGTGCCAGTTTGGTGAAACTACCTATGCCAAAGCGACCAATTTGTTTATCAGAATTAGTTTTACTGCTTTCTTTAGGGATTAGATAACAAGTGCCTATAGTCAAAGCTGACATCCCCATACCTTTCTTTTCACGTACTTCATAATACCCATCGCGTATGGTGCAATGAATTTCTTGCGGATTGGCATCGATGGAGTTACTTACTTCTTCAACGATGGACCTGCTGCGGAACTTGTTTTGATTGTAGATATCTTCCACTACAGAATCATCAATCCATGCATTAAATAATTGGTAGATGGTATGATGTACTGTTGGTTTGATATTTGAATGAGAAAATAGCTGCTCAAAATGCAATGGACTGTAACGCTGTTCCTTCTGCTGCAAAAGATTTAAGGTGCAATACGTTATGATTTCGTTTAGAGCAATATAATTATCGGGTGCTATGGCAATCTCAGATGTTTGACTTACTGGTACTGCTGGACGTAAGGGCTTATAGGACTGTAATTGTTTTTGTAGGTCTTCGTGTGTTTTACAAAACTCACTACGATTTATTTGCGCAGCAGTGGATTTGATAACTACTATTTTATTACGAAAGCTAGCATTGCCATCTAGGGGTGAGATGCCTTTGCGTACTGTCAAGTCGTCAGTATGATGGATTCTATAGCGTCCCTGATTCGAGCGCCATTCACCATCAATCTTATAAAAAGTTTCGGGGTTTCTTTGGATGGCTAATTGGGCCGCCGATCGGACCAGTTTATCTGCGGGATAGGTATAATATAAACCCCAGCAGGTAGCAATAAACCACAGATTTTTTTCTGTATCTGCAAAATAACCTACAATAACTGCAGCATGTTCGTGTTCGCTTTTGTGAAATCCTGGTCCTTTAGTTTCGAAATCAACATCAAAAAATACTATCGGGGCATAGCCTTGAGTGATTTGGCTTTTAATAAGTTCACAGTAATTAGCACTGTCATTATAAATAAGACTGGCATCATATCCATTACTAGCAGCTAGTTGAACCAGTGATGCTACATCATACATCTCGCCAACTTGTGACTGAAACAGCTCTTTGGCCTGGCGACGTAAGGATTGTTGTTCAAATAAGGTTTGTTTACCACGTACAGGTGGAGGAACTGGATGCGATTTATCGGTTTTATACAACCATTGCATGACTTCGGATACAGCATAGAGTTTACAACATTCACCACGTTGCACTGATGTGGAATTAGGCAAAGGATCTAGAAAACAATGGGGTAGGTCATAAGCGATTTTTTGGTTAATTTGTTGTAATAATTCAATCAATTGCATACAGGTGATTCACTTTTTAATGGCATAAGGGTAGTGCGTTGATTCCCGATCTTACTTTAAGGCTATATTTTAGTCAACAATAAACTACAAAGACATCAACTCTGTGGTCTCTGACAAGGAATTGAATCTGACGCAGGTTGGGCCTTGACCCCATAGCCGTCAGGTTAAGGAGTTTTTGAACTAAATAATATCTAATAGTGTCGTCCCCGCGCAGGTAGGGATCCATTTCTATTAGGGTATTATGCCAATTTATGGATGGATCCCCACCTGCGTGGGGACGACATTCTCGAGATAGGGATGAGAAGAATACTAAAAAATTGACTTAATGATTGATTTTTTACCAGCAAAACGATATAATGACCCAAAATAGAACACATTGTAGAGGCCTGCTTGGTCATTAGAATTTGGGGAGTTAACCCTCAAAAGACAGAGAGTTGAAGAACAAATCATGGCTAACATTATAGAATTGATGAAAAAATTAGACTACCCTACCGATGAGAAAGGGGTTTGTTATGGTCTAACTTTGATGGCAGAAAGAGCACGTCTATGTGGACAATATAACATCTTCAAAAAAAGAATGCTTTATATTGCTGAACTAGAGGTTGATAGACTGCTTAGTCGGATTAATGAAGCAGAAAAGCAGGCTAAAGAACTAAAGCACGTTTCCATTCCAGAAGAAAAACTACAAGAGCTGCAGCTGCTATTAACTATAAAGACCTTCTTAGCACAAGTTTGGTCCTATCATTCACCTTCATTTTTGCAGCAGTTTTTAGAGATAAAAGGTAAGTTCATTGCTCAATACGACATAAAAAAAACTGATGCGTTGATGTATGATGCCTCATTTAAGGATGCAGGATTAAAACAGCTCAATAGCTATAATCGCTATCTTATCCATTCAGAGAAGGTAGATGAGTGGTATTATTTGCGATCATTTCTAAATACTATAAGCACATCTGCTGTGTCTATAGGTGTCTTAATTAATAACGTAGGCCATGCCATTCATCTTTTCTATGATAATGAAACTAAACTGTGGAATCTTACGAGTCATTCGTCTTTAATAAGCTGTGCATCGACAGATGAGCTAATAAGACAACTGATAGTCATTTTTAAACCCGATACGAACTGTAATTTGTCTTTCACGGTATTTATGGATAGATTGGCTAATAATCAAAAACTGCATCAAAGCTTATATAAAACCAGTCAAGAATCATTAAAAACTGCGTATAAAAATTATCTTGATTCTCAAGCAGAGCCCCTGTTGCATCTAGCCGCACAAAATGGTCATCTGAAGGTAGTTCAGGATTTATTAGCACACAACAATATCGATGTAAATATCGATGTAGCTAATGGCGCAACACCGCTGTTTATGGCCGCACAAAATGGTTATCTGGAGGTAGTTAAAGCTTTATTGGCACACAAATACATCGAAGTAAATAAGGCTTCTGATGATAGCATAACACCGCTGCTTATTGCCGCACAAAAAGGTTTTCTTGATGTAGTTATAGCTTTATTAGCAGACAAAAATATCAAGGTAAATAAGGCTTCTGATAAGGGCATAACAGCGCTCTATATGGCCGCACAAAATGGTCATCTGGAGGTAGTTCAGGCTTTATTAGCAGACAAAAATATCCAGGTAAATAAGGCTTTGTATCATGGCGTAACACCGCTGTTTATGGCCGCACAAAATGGTCATCTGGAGGTAGTTATAGCTTTATTAGCAGACAAAAACATCGAGGTAAATAAGGCTCGTGACGATGGCGTAACACCGCTGTTTATGGCCGCACAAAATGGTCATATTGAGGTAGTTAAGGCTTTATTAGCACACGAAGAAATCAATGTAAATGCTGTTTATGATAATGGCGAAACACCTCTTCTTATGGCCGCACAAAATGGTCATCTTGAGGTAGTTGAAGCTTTATTAGCAGACAAAAATATCCAGGTAAATAAGGCTCGTAATGATAGCGTAACACCTCTATTTATGGCCGCACGAAATGGTCATCTGGAGGTAGTTCAGGCTTTATTAGCTCACAAAAATATCGAGGTAAATAAGGCTCGTAACGATGGCATAACACCACTGCAAATAGCTACCAATTATCGGCATTCGAAGATTGTTGATGCTATTAAATCAGCTACTGTTTCTGAAAATAAAAATAAGGCTCCGATAGGTGGATTTATCGAGCCTCCAACAGCTGTTAGTACCCCTGCATCAGTTACCGCGTACTCGGGATTTTTTAAAAGCCAATCGCCTATAATAATCAATGGTGTCATCTCCAATAATTTAGGAACAAATCATGGCTAACATTAAAGATTTGATGGAAAAACCAGGCTACCCCACCGATGTCAAAGGGATTTAGAGAGAAATACTATCTGATCCTGCACTAACCCAAAAAATATAGAATCAATCAAAAATATTGGAAAAAAAGTACTTTTTATTGCATACTGCAATTCTTAAAAAAATTTGAAAGACAGTTATGCATAATCAACAAAAAATCAAATGCCCAACATGTGGAAAACAGGACACCTGGAAAACTGAAAACGTCTTCAGACCTTTTTGTTCTGAACGGTGTAAACTAATTGATCTAGGTGAGTGGGCGAGCGAATCGCGGAAAATCCCTGGGGATCCTGTTGATCCTGATCTTTTGCCTGATGATAACAATGACGATTAGGGCTTAGACTCAAATGGCGCATATTTGATCCAAAAATGCCCTCCTCGCACTGCCCTTCCTATTTGCCAGCCTTTTTCTCAAGAACCCTATCAAACACAGCCCTTTTTTCTTCAGACAATTCAGCTCGTCTCAGTGCCATTATTTCTTCAATAGTCCCTTGTACACAATCATGAGTTAAACGATCGATAATTAATATCCCCTGAATATGATCAATCTCATGCTGCAATACACGGGCATAAAATCCCTGTTCCATTTGCTGATGAAACATACCTGATTCATCATAGTAACTAACTTTAATTGATTTATACCGCGGAACTTTACCCGCTTTACTGGATACCGAATAACAACTTTCATAATCCGTATAAGTACCCTCTGATACAACAGGCTCATAAGTCGGGTTAATCATAATGTGCATCGGATATTCCCTAACATTATCCCGCAATAAAGACGCTTCCTCTGGAATATATACAGCAATAATCTTTTTTGGCTGATTCACTTGTGGAGCTGCCAAACCAACCCCTCCAAGCGCATACAATTTGCTTTTCATAGCTTCTATCAGGTTTTTATCTGCTTCATTTAAGGGAAAAGTAACGTTATGCGCCTGACTTTTAAGCACTTGGACGTACTGTTCTTGTTCTATACTTACTATATCTAGTGCCATAGCAGGGAAAGCTCCTAATAATAAAACCGTGATTATCACCGAGAGAAGACGTAATGTCATATGCTTATTTCTCATTTCATTAAAAGATAATATTTTTCACACACCATTGAACTGGCTGAAGCCTCTAAGGTGGTTATTTCAGAATTACTTACCATTTCTCAATGGAGCGCCAAGATTTTCATCTAATAAATCGAGACATTTTTGTTTCATTGCAGCATCAGGGCTTTGGAAAGACTTAATTACATCCTTAATTGGTTTGAGTACACTGCCTGAATAACTTTGGTAACAATTTGGTGCATATGGATTATAGGGGCGGTTTTGAAAATTAATGTTAATAATCGATTGGGCATTCAGTCCCACTGCATTTAATCGTGACAAGCACTCAGAAAATTTGGTGGGATTATTTTCAAGTACCGCATTTAAAAGACCTATAGTTGCACAATATGCCTAATAGGATGAATAGGGATTAGAATTATCCGTTTCATTTTGCTGTCGATAGTTCGCTTTTAAATACCAAGCATCATCGGGACTCAATCTCTCAAAAGCACTACAATCCAATTCAGCATTAAGAGGCACATCTTCTTTAGCAACAGAATCAAAAAACAACATAATAAAATCCAAAAATTAAGCAGGTTGATTATAATACTTAAATCTATTAATCGTTTCAAGCAAAAGACTTGCTGCTGACTAATTTTAAATCAAAAGAGCCGCGACTGTAAAGGAGCGTTCACAGGACATGTATACAATACCAAGAGAACAAATTGACGTTAAAATTCCTAAGTTTCACATTCTAAATTTCGTTTTATAGGCATGCTTGTTTCGTTAACGCTCCTTTACAGTTGTGGCAATGCATACCATTGCAAAATCTGATGCTATTTACTGGAATGTTTTTTCAATTTCAAGAGGTGAAGTGCCAGTATTGTTTCAAGCATTAAAAACAAAATCACTAAGCCCTGCATCGTACGAATTTCATAGACTGTGTGATGTGATTTCACATGAATTAACCCATGCTTTATTGGAAGACGAACATACCAATACACACAACCGCACTTTTTACCTAAAGCAAAGAAGAATTCTCAATGTGTTTTTCTCACAAATAAATCAAGAAGAGTTAATTCAAAACATGTATACTTTATTTGCACAGAATTCTCAAGTCACGACAAATATAGAAGCATTCGATTGGAAGCCATTTGTTCAGAAACAACTACTGAATAAAGAAACATTGAGCTATATCCAAAGGCTATTTCCTGATAAAAAATATAGTACACGATATTGATGCTGATTTAGAAAGCAGCTTAAAACTTTAAAAGAAAATCGATGGAGGACGACGATGACTCACTGCCATTAAGTGAAGACTTTACATCATCCTGAGCCCAGTCCGTCATCCTGAAGCCAGTCCGTCATCCTGAAGCCAGTCCGTCATCCTGAAGCCAGTCCGTCATCCTGAACGCAGTGAAGGATCTCCTGAAACTGGCACAGTGCCACTTTCGGAGATCCCTCGTTGCACTCGGGATGACGGGCTCTAGTGCTTAACT
>JBAZRP010000063.1:0-17365 GCA_041662885.1 Legionella sp. | reverse complement strand
GCTCTATTCGATTACATTGAAGTGTTTTACAATCGCAAACGCATCCATTCAACTTTAGGATTTCAAACCCCTACTGATTTTGGAGTGGCTGCATAATCTTGGTGTCCGGATTTTCGAGGCAGGATCAGATATAGACGTTACTAAGAAAGAACCAAGAGATGATCAACTGAAGGCGATGCAAGCGGTAATTGATGGTTTTAAACAGCGAGATCGCGGCCAATTAATTTTACCCTGCGGTGCAGGAAAAACTCTTGTTTCTTTGTGGATAAAGGAAGCCTTAAACACACGCCACACTCTTGTATTAGTTCCCTCATTAGCTTTATTGAGACAAATCAAAAATCAATGGTCTACTCATGGCGAGCGTTTTATACCATATATTTGCGTTTGCTCTGAAAAGGACATTGATAAAGGAGTCGATCAGCAAATAGTTCACACCTATGAAATTAGTGGCAAAGTTTCGACTAACGCGAGTGAAGTTCGACAGTTTTTAAATAGCCATAGTGAAACCATTGTTTATTCCACATATCAAAGCTTAGAAGTAGTTTGTGATGCGATTAACGAGTCAATGTTTGAGTTTGATTTAGCTATCTGTGATGAGGCACATAAAACATCAGGCAGTAAATTCAATAAATTCGCTGTTGTTCATTCAAATGCTAACATTGCAATCAAAAAAAGACTCTATATGACGGCAACTCCACGTATTGTTTCTGAGAACGTAAAAAGTAAACTAAGTGATGAAGTAGTCAAGTATATTTATGATATGAGTAATCCAGAGGTTTTTGGTTTAGAGTTTTATCGAATGAGCTTCCGAGAGGCGATTAAAGAAGAAATTCTAGTGGATTATAAAATCATTGCGATTGGGGTTAGTGATCAAGAGCTTTGCCATGCAATAAATCAGCGTAAATATATTTCTGAGACTGAAACCATTGATGAAGTTGCGAATAATTATGCCCTCGAAAAATTTATGCAATTATATGGACCAACACATGCTATTACTTTTCATTCATCAGTGATAAAAGCAAAAGAATTTCAGGCTAGGCATATAGAAGCTTATCCAGAAACTACAGCATTTCATGTAAATGGCCAACTTACTACAAACGACAGAAATATCAGGATGAAGGAGTTTGAGCAGTCAACTAAGGCTGTAATGACTAATGCACGTTGTCTTACAGAGGGGGTTGATGTTCCAGCGATTGATATAGTGTATTTTTGTGATCCAAAAAATTCAAAAATTGATATTGTGCAAGCAGCAGGAAGGACCTTGCGTAGAGCAGATTATAAGGGAAAGCGATTTGGTTATATTGTCGTTCCGATTTTTCATCGGGAGAAAAGCAGTTTACAAGAGGTAATAAACGATAGCCCGTTTAAAAATTTAATAAATATTATCAGCGCGTTATGCTCTCATGATGAAAGATTAGTTGATGAGTTGAAGCAAATTAAACTTGAAAAAGGGAGTCGAAATATAGCAACACAACACGTTGCGGTTGATAGTTTTTGCAATCTGATTACTATTGAAGGGTTTCATGAGAACTTGAAAGAGAGTTTATTTTTTCAGGGTATAAGTAAAACCAGGGTTCCTTGGAAGCCTTTCGAAGAGGCAAGGGCTTATGTTCATGCTTTAAAATTAAATGGTAAAAAGGATTGGGAGGAGTATTGTATATCAGGTCAACGCCCACCTGATATTCCTGCATCCCCTGAAAAAACTTATAAATATCAGGGCTGGAGTGGGTGGGGGGATTGGGTAGGTACTGGAAACAAGCACCCTGGTGATAATAGTTTTTTGCCTTTTGAAGAAGCAAGAGCATTTGTTCGTACTCTAGGTATAAAAACTCAAAAGGAGTGGCAAGCATACGCTATGAGTGGCAATAGACCGGATTATATTCCTGTGAATCCGGCACAAGTTTATGAAAAAAAAGGATGGATTAATCTTGGTGATTGGCTAGGTTCTGGTGTCAAGCATCCAGGTTATAAAGAATGTATCCCTTATGCAGAAGCTGAAAAATATGCTCGTGATTTAGGCTTAAAAAATGAAAAAGAATGGCGGATGCATTGGAAATTACACAGGCCAGATAATATTCCAGCAAAAGCAGATAATTATTATAGAAAAACAGGGGATTGGGTAGATTGGGGAACATTTTTAGGTACAGGAGTAATCCAATCTCAAAAGATGGAAAAAAGACCATTTCAACAAGCAAGGGCATTTGTTCATACCTTAAAATTAAAAAGCGGTGCTGAATGGAAAAAATATTGTGATAGTGACAATAAACCTCCGGATATCCCTAAAAATCCTAGAGGAGCTTATAAAAAACAAGGGTGGGTTAATCTTGGTGATTGGTTGGGTACGAATAATGTACATACTCACAAGAGAGTTTACTTATCATATGAAGAAGCAAAAAAAATAATCCATCAATTTGAAATAAAAAGTGTAGCTGCTTGGAGACGATTTAGTAAATCAGATTTGATGCCAAAGAATATTCCTAGTGCCCCTAACACTCACTATGAAAATTTAGGTTGGATCAATTGGTACGATTGGTTGGGTAAATGCAATCCATTTCCTCAGTTGGAATGATAATGCTATGCTGGCTTATTTCTTGCTTTTTGATTAACATTATTTAAGATGACTGATTTATTATAATCTAATTGTTGTATTTCTCTAGCAAACTCCATTGCAGAGGGAAGATTGAGATATATCTTTAATGTGTAGTCACTAAGAGCTTCTAAATTTGAATAATCATACATTTTAGAAAAATCTTTATGTACTCCTCCTTTTGACTCCCATGCCGAACATAGAGACGGTTCATTACAAAATAGCTCGGTTGCTCCTAGTATGACTACAGGTGTTTCTTTTTGACCTTTACTCCAACGTTTTCGGTTAAAGTTAACAAATTGTTTAATAAGTTTTTTTTCCTGAGTACTTAATTCATCTTTTAGCGTAGCAAAAACAATTACCGAACCAGGGAATAAATTGGCAATAACCTGCATCCTTTCAATGTCTATTTTTTCAATTGAATTGAAAGATTTCGATTCAATAAATACCAGATGATTTTCAGATGACTTGAATCGTTTTTGATAAAATATAGCAAGATCAGCTTCAATTTTTTTATCGCTACAATTAGCATTAAAACTTAAATAAGGTGTAATGATTGCGTCTAAAGTCTGTAAAAAAAATCGCATTACTAATAATACACAGTAGGCTCCTCCTGCATATCTTGGTTGGCGCAGTGAACCAACCAAGTAATAAGACCATTTAATTTCATTACAGCTTTCTTGTGGTAATCTAAAGCTTTCTGTGCATTTAATGCAAGTTAAGTGGTAAGACAACGCATCTAATGAATACCAAGAGAATCTTTGACAATTAGAACATTGAATTTCTTTACCTAAGCGCAAGATATTTGCATCTATAAGGTTTTTTAAGTAGATATCTGCTGTAAAATGTTTCTTCTCTTTTTTAATTATTTTATTTAAAGTGGCTATTAGTGCTTGATGTTTTATTCCGGAATTTTCACTTTCTGATAAAACCCAAACATGTTTTTCAATTAAGGTACTTATTTCTTTTTTTGTCAGGATATCCTGTCCTAAATGTTTAAATTCATCTTTTAATGCACCGGATAATCGATCAAGATTAGTTCTCCCCCCACTCATTTTATCAAGAAGACTTAAAATTTCCTTATTAGCTAATAGTTCCACTCCCCAAATGCCTTTAAGTTGTTTAAAAATGCTTTTGGCTTGCAGGCCAGCAGACGATAATTGAGAATCAAATCCAAGCGACCGTAGCCAAACAGAAAAAACAGTGTGCGCTTCAGGGAATATAAGTGTGTAATTGACATTGGAGTTAGTAGAAAGATTAATTAAAACGCCATTCCCACAACGCCATTTTAAGCCGAAAGGAATGAATAATCGTGCTAATTCACTGTCACCATTAGGAATAACTTGGCTAAATATTTCACCACTATCATCTCTAATATTTAGGTTAATTTCATTCGCAAATTTGGGGTTTCCATTATAGTCATATTGACTTATAAGATCGGGAGAGATGGTTTCAATTGATATCTCCTTTTGGTTGGAAATCTCAATTACTTTTGTTTTTGTTTCTAACTTACAACACATTATTTTTTCAGTTTCTCTGGCTCTAGCATCCCAAATTTTTGGATACCAAGGCTGTAGTAAATATTTTTCTTTAATAACCTCATTTGATATTTTTTTATAAAAGCTTGTAACTTCATCCTGATGTACTCTGCGACTTTTAATAATGCTAATCTCATTCACTGGGTTCCTCCCATGTTGAGAAGGAAAATAATTTTCTTGGATGAATTTTTGAGAAAATTGAATTAAATCTGGTGTATTAGAAAGCTGTTTTGAAATTGGAATAATGTTGCAGCCAATAGCCCTTAGATTCCAATAGTCAACAATATCAATATTGCTCATAGAATCCATAAAAAAAATAAAATTTCGCGCATTCAAAGTGGGGCGGTTATTATTACTGGTATATAATCGAGATATTTTTGTTGGATATAAGTTAACGGGTTTAAAAAACTGGATATAATCATCAAATGCGCATTGAGGGCGCATGATTTCAAGTTGGTCATCTACATTTTTTTTAAAAACATCATCAATATTTTGAGGTAGTTTACCAAAAATGGATGATAAAAATAGTTCATACTTATCATGTTTAATTTCAGGAATAATTATATTAAAAGGTTCTTTTTGTAAGAATCGTCCTTCCTCCAAATAATATTTTCTTAGAACATTGAGCAGATTTATACCGAATTTAGTATTATGTATATCTTCAGCATTAGGTAGTAGTTCATTTAATTGAATTATTGTTTGATTCTTTATTGTGAAGCTATTTGCTGATTCATCGCAGTACACAATAATATCTGGATTATATGCATCAATATAACCATCAATAATATTCTGTGCTTTGAATGGAAAAATTGGATCCCAATATCTTGGTTTTTTTATAAGGGCAGGAATTATGGGATTATAAGTTCCTCCCCATAAGAACGAATTGATTTGTATGATGTTAAGCAAAGCCTTGGTATTTGAAGGGTTGACCAAAAAGGCTAATTTTAGAGGTCTTAGCGTTATTTTAATGTTTCCAGAAGGCATTATTTATCCTAAACCAGAGAATTAAATTTAGTACCGAGATCAATATTAGGCCCCTAAGTAGGCACCCATTCTAATATAATCACCCTCATGAACATTGGGGCTATTCGTAACCCATTGATTTCATTGGTGTCCCGGGCAGGATTCGAACCTGCGACCTGCCCCTTAGGAGGGGGATACCCTAGTATTTCTCGGTACATCACTATGCACAACTATGCATAAAAAACACTTATAAACAAAGGGTTGTAGACGCTTTCTAATTGCATGGTTGTGCACCATTGTGCTACGATCGACATTCAAAATGCACCCTGTATGCACCCTGTGAATTTTAGGGCATACTTATTGAGTGTCTAGGACTTAACCTGAATGAAGAGTAGCTTATGAATGAACTTTCAATTTCAAATTTTCCGGAATACCAGAACTTCCTTGCTAAAGCCTCTGAACAAATAAGTCAGGCACGTATTCGGGCGGCAAAATCAGTTAATAAGGAAGCAATATCCCTTTATTGGTGGCTTGGTGAGCATATTGCCTTGCATCAAGGTACTTACGATTGGGGCAATGCAATTGTGGAGAAATTATCTACAGATTTACGTAAAACTTTCCCAGATGCCAAATTTGGTTTTTCTCCTAGGAATTTATGGGATATGCGGCGTTTCTATATAGAATACAAAGACCATTTAATTCTGCGACAGCTTGTCGCAGAAATTCCATGGGGGCAGAATTTGCTCATTATGGGCAAAATAAAGAACAATGAAGAGAGGCTTTATTATCTTACTGCAACTAAAGAACATGCTTGGACTCGAGTTACCTTAGGCGAACAAATAAAATCAAACGCTTATCAACGACACCATATATCCAATAAAAAGCATAATTTTAATGTTACATTACCTAGAGATTTGGCCAAGCAAGCTGACCAATCGATGAAAGACATATACATGCTCGATATGCTTGGAATTGCCGAACCTGTTGTTGAGGCCGAGATTGAACGCAGAATGGTAGGAAAGATAAAGGATGTTATACTTGAGTTAGGCTATGGATTTAGCTTTATTGGTAACCAATACCGCATAGTGACACCTGACTCTGAATATTTTATTGATCTATTGTTTTATCACCGCAAATTACAAGCCCTAGTCGCACTGGAATTAAAGAGATCCCGATTTAAACCTGAATATGCCGGTAAAATGAATTTCTATTTAAACCTTTTAGATGATTTTGTAAAAGAACCACATGAAAATCCATCTATTGGGATTATTTTATGTGGGGAACATAGTAAGTTTGATGTTGAGTATGCATTGCGCGGTATTGATAAACCAGTGGGGGTTGCAGGTTATCAATTAACCCGCGATATACCTGAAAAATTAAAAGATGCTCTTCCTGATGCAGATATATTAGAAGAAAAAATCATGTTTGAGTTAGGACTAAATAATGAAAGCCAAGATTAATGGTACTCTGATTAAGAGGCTTACTCCTGAAAGTAAAGAATATGAAGTCCATGATATTGATTTAAGGGGCTTCGCTATAAGAGTTTTTCCATCAGGAGTTATGTGCTATTTCTGTCAATACGGTAGAGGGAAAAAAATTAAAATAGGCGCTGTGGGGGTAATGACTCCTTCACAGGCTAGAGAAAAGGCCGTAGAAATATTAAATAATGTGCATAATGGGATTGAACCTCAGTCAAAAAAAAGGGTTAATAAGCCTACAAAATTGGAAGAATTTATAGAAAATGAATATAAATCATGGATTTTATCCCATCATAAAAGAGCAAAAAAAACAATTGCTACTTTATATCGATGTTTCAATAAATTGTTTTCTAAACAACTTTCTGAAATAACTCCATCTATTATTGATCAGTGGCGTATTAAGCGGTTAAATGAGGGAATTTCCAGCGCGACCGTTAATCGGGATATAGGTACATTGAAATCCCTTTTAACAAAAGCTACTGAATGGGGTTTTATAAAAGAGAATCCTCTAAAAAATTTAAAAATGTACAAAATTGATCGATCCCCGAAGGTGCGGTATTTATCTCTTGAAGAGGAGAGTAGCCTGCGCAGGGTATTGTTTGAGCGTGAGGAACAATTTAAAAAGAAGCGGAAAAATGCGAATGAATGGAGAGAGTCACGTGGATATACACTGTTTCCTGATTTTGATGAAGACGAATCCTGTAATTATTTAATGCCGATGGTGTTGCTTTCGATAAATACTGGCTTGCGGCAAGGAGAGTTGTTTCATTTAACTTGGAGAATGGTAGATTTGGCTGAAAGATCGATAATTATTTCTGGAGAAGTGACAAAAAACAGTAGCTCACGTTTCATTCCGTTAAATAATGAATCCAATAAGATTCTTCAAAATCTTTTCAAAAATAGACAACCTGATGATGTTTATGTATTTACAAGTAAAAATGGACTAGCGTTTAATAATGTAAATAAATCCTGGCTGGCAGTTCTGAAAAAAGCAAAGATATCAAACTTTCGCTGGCATGATTTGCGCCATCATTTCGCAAGCAAACTAGTAATGGCAGGTGTTGATTTAAATACTGTTCGAGAATTATTAGGCCATTCCGATCTTCAAATGACTCTAAGATACGCCCATTTAGCCCCAGAACACAAAATTAAGGCTGTTAAAAAAATCGACTGGACACTAGATTCAAATGATTCAGCTGATGATCAACCCTTAACCAAGATTAACAAAAAGGTAGCTGAGTATAATGAAGAAGCATGAGTTTGAAGGTCCTATTATACAATTCAAGCAACTAGTCGAGGAAGATTTAGAGCTTCTTTATTCTTGGTTCAAGGAGCCGACAATCAATAAAATGTATGCGCGGGGTTTACCTTGGACTCTTGATGATATTAAACAAAAATACTTACCCAGGATATTGGGATATGAAAAGTTCCCAAGCTTTATTATCATGAAAGATAATCATCCTATAGGATTTATTCAATATTACTGCCTTGCTGATTTTTTGGCAGAGGGTATTATGAATAATGAGAATCCTTTATTCGATAAACACAATCCAAAAGAAGTAGCTGGAATCGATCTATTTATAGCAGAAGGTGTAAATAGAGGGAATGGGCTAGGTGTTACAATAATCAGCCAATTTATTGGAGAATATCTAACTTGTTTTCAGGTTGTTGTTGACCCAGAAATAAATAATGCTACTGCTATTCGATGTTATGAAAAGTGCGGATTTATCAAAACAACGATTAGCCAAAATCCAAAGTATTATGTAATGATTAAAAAGTTATCCTAGGGGCCAAAATGAATAAAGTTAATTTCGTAGTCGATAGCAATCCTAAGGAAAAGGATAACGAATTTTTAAGAAAGCAGATTATAGAATTTAACCGTAGTGTTCTCCATGAACAAGCAACGCAGTTTAGTGTTTTAGTCAAGACCGATGTCGGGGATATCATTGGAGGGGCTACTATATGGGAGCATAGTGATGCATTATATATTGACATTTTATGGATTGACGATATTTATCGCCATAAAAAAATAGGAACGCAATTAATTAGCAAACTATTTGAACAGGCATTAATTAAAAATATTAGGAAAATATTTGTAGACACCTATGATTTTCAGGCAAGTGAATTTTATATTAAACAGGGTTTCAGGGTTATTGGTCGGCTTGAAAATTATTTATTAGGGCATGATAGGATATACTTTAGAAAAGATTTAGGTTAAATAAAAGGATTATTGGCTTATGGACCAACTAACAATAGATGATTTGGAACAAATACTTTCTACGTCATCAAAAGCTCAGTACGACTCAAAATCAATTACTCATATTCAGAACTTCATAACTGCAGCAGCAAAAGGTAAGGCTTCAAGAATTAAAAGGAGTTTAACTCAAGAAGAGATTAGGTTTCTATCAACAGATAAACCTACCAAGATTATTATGATTGCGTTGTTTTTAATCAAAAATGTAACTATTGAATTTTTAAGAAAAAATGAAGTTCCCTATAAATCTGATACAGTCTCAGTCCAAAAGCATTGGAAGAATATTCAAGACCTATTCACAAAGAAAATATTCCTATCAAGGGATGTTAGGGATTATTTTAACAAGATGGGCGGTATAAATTCAGAAAAATTTAAGAATTTAGTCAATGCTGTTCAACTTATTGAAATTCAGGATACATCCCTTGAGGAATTTGTTTCCAATACTGAAGATACACGCATCAGGCTTTTACTTAATGGGCGATACGATTTGGTCCAAATTGATTCACCGAATAATGAAGGGTATCAATACACTTTATATGATCTGAAGATCTGTTTTCATAAAGACCTTTATGATGCGTTTAAATTTGAAGAATTACAAACCTGGGCAGCTTTTAGGCATATGAATAACAATCCGGAAAGAAAAAAAATTGATTCTATATTCACACTCAAGTTTGCATTCCCTGAATTAACAGTGCTAAACATAGATGGTACATTTTTAAAAGTCTCAGCAGAAGATATACCCAGTTTCCTTGACAAAAATTTAGCCACAAACGAAATTGACGATGCTTTATACCAAGCAATAAAAAAAGAATATCCCCGATTCTTTCTTCCGTCTATGGACACGAAATACTTAAATTCCCTTTATAGTGAAATCAAAGCACTTATTGATGCTAAAGTAGAGGTAGCTTCAAGGCTAAATAAACCGCTGCTCATACTTCTTTCAGAGGTTCATGGTTCAAAGGAATCCTTTTTCTTGCATGTTATTATAGCACTGATAGCTAAAAATCATGGTATTACCCATTTATTAGTGGAAACAATAAATATTTACCATGAACAATATGGCTGTGATGCAAAGGTAGATGAAATTCTTTGGCTTATATCTTATGCCAGTGATGACCTTGGGTTTCAAATAAAAGACCTTGAAGCATCACTACATTATAATAATCAATTATCACCCTATCCCTACCTCGAAATTCCAGAACAAGAATTTGGCATAAAAGCCAGGGAGTCCAGCTGGATCATTGATGCAAAGGAGCTTAATGATAACAACATTATGATAGTCGGTTCAGGACATCTTAATAGTATCTTAAACAGCGAATTAAAAAACATGTATTGTATATTGCCTATAAATTGTTCAGTGGATAAGGGGTTTAGCGATATGCTTAATATCTCCCACCATAATTTCATCGAATTAGATAAAAGCTTGCATCATTTAACGCTAGATGAAATTATTAAAATGATTGAGCTAAGTGGGGCATAGAAAATGGGCATAAGAACAACGCTCTATAAAATGGCCAATAGAGTAATCAAAAAATCTCAATCCTTTTTGGGTTTTAAAACTATTGGGGCACGAGCAATTGTTTTGAATGAAGAGGGGAAGATATTGTTAGTGAAGCATACCTACCAGCCACATTGGTTTCTACCGGGAGGAGGGGTTGATAGGGGTGAAACGGTCAAATCTGCATTGATTCGGGAACTTAAAGAAGAAGTTGGACTTGCAGTTAATGAAGAGGAACCTGTTTTATTTGGAGTCTATTATAATACCTATATGAATGTGCCGGATTACCCGGTGATATATGTGGTAAAAAAGTACACTGAAGGAGCTGTTTATTCCGGAGAAATTGAAGATAAGGGCTGGTTTTCTTATGAAGCATTACATGAAATGGTAAGTCCTGGAACCAAAAGGCGCTTGGATGAATATTTTGGGAGAACTGGCCAATCGCAGTACTGGTAGCTAATATGTTCTATACTTATAATTAGTTATAAAAGGAGTTATTATTATTAACAGCCACATAGCACGCATTGATGAAATAGTTCAATCTTATGTTGATGATAATCAATTCATGGGTGCGGTTTTAGTTTCTCGTAATTATGAGCTCCTCATTAATAAAGGTTATGGCTATGCCAATTTGGAATGGAATATACCCAATACACCCAGTACAAAATTTCGTCTAGGCTCCCTCACCAAACAATTTACTGCAGTGGCAATTTTATTGCTGGAACAGCAAGGTAAACTAAAACTTACAGACCCCATTAAGTCTTATATGGGTAATACTCCAGCTGCTTGGGACAATATTAGTGTATATCATTTATTAACCCATACTTCTGGTATTCCAAATTACACCAGTTTTCCTGAATTTCCCTCTATGACAACTACTCATAAAACACCTGTGCAGCAAATTGCATTATTTCGTGATAAGCCTTTAGATTCTTTACCAGGCTCCTCTTACGCTTATAGTAACTCAGATTACGTTTTACTTGGGTATATTATTGAGCAACTAAGTGGATTCAGCTATCAGAATTTTGTGACCGAAAATATTTTTAAATATTTAGGGATGTCCGACTCAGGATATGATTCTCATGCCAAAATAATTCCCCTACGCGCCTCTGGTTATATTAAAACACCAAAAGGAATGCAAAATGCGGATTATTTGGATATGAGTATACCTTACTCAGCAGGGGCGCTCTATTCGACAGTAAAAGATTTAGATCTTTGGCAACAAGGAATATTTGGGGAAAAAATTCTATCCGCCACATCGCTTAAAAAACTCACAACGCCAAATAAAAATAGTTACTGCTTAGGTGTTGTTAATCAATCTTTTGATGGTTATCCAGTTATTCATCATGCTGGTGGGATTAATGGTTTTGGTACCATATTAATATACAGTCCTAAAGATAAATTAGTAATTACGGCCTTATCTAATTTAAATGCTTATGGCTATGTATATCAGGATATTGCAATGAAAATTCTGTACTTGATGCATGGTAAAAAAGTGCTATTAAGTCGAGATCGCAAATCAGTATCAATCTCTAAAGAATTACTTAAACGATATACGGGGACTTATAAGCTAACTTCCACCAACGAAGCTTATTCAATTTATTCGCGAAACCTTGAAATTCGTTTGGAAGGTCATCAGTTAATTGGCCAAATTGAAAATAATTTCATTGTGAGTTTATATCCTGAATCCGCAACACAATTTTTTGGAGTAGCACCGGATGTGCATATTGAGTTTAAAAAAGGATGTTTTGATCAATTAAAATGGCGTCAAGATGAGGAAGATTATATAGCTACTCGTCAATAAATTTGAAGGATTCTAGATGTTTTCTCTACTGCCCAACAACCTGATATAACTTTGCGCAACCTATATGGCAAAGGACTTTAAATACGTTATAATCTCTTTTTTGAATTACGAGTTTAAATCTAATGCAACCTAAAGTATCAGTATTCATTGCTACCTCATTGGACGGCTATATTGCCCGAGAAGATGGTTCGATTGACTGGTTGATGGAAGCTAATCAACAGGCTCCAGCCGGTGAAGATGGTGGTTATAAGGCATTTATCTCCACGGTCGATATGTTAGTTATGGGTAGGGTTTCTTTTGAAAAAGTTCAAGAATTTGATCCATGGCCCTATACCAATCTACCAGTAATCGTCTTAAGTTCTGAACCTATTGATATTCCAAATCATTTAAAAGAGAACGTTACAAACAGCGATAAAAAGCCCCATGAGCTTATGTATGAACTAGCAGAACAAAATATTCAACATATATACCTCGATGGGGGTATTACCATACAAAATTTTTTAAGAGAAAGTTTAGTTGATGAAATAACAATAACAATTGTGCCCGTTTTATTAGGAAGTGGGCGGCCTTTATTTGGTTCATTAACGAATGATATAAAATTAGAACGCCTTTCATCAAGATCAATTGATGGTGGCTGGGTTCAGATGCATTTTAGAATTATTAAATGAATACCAGGGTGCGCTTTTTGGCTTTTTTATGAAAGTACAAGCACTACTGCCATCATAACAAGCAAACCCTTCATTTTCAGGAATCCAGGTTCCAAATTTTTGTATATATTTACCGTGTACAAGATAACTGTTATAGGTGCAAGTATAATAGCAATATCTATACCAGCACGATACTTGACCTTTTTCATTAATATAGGCGCTAAAAAAATCGAGGTTATCCATGCTATTTGCGCAATTTTCTGAGAAGCATTCACAAGAAAAGCTGAGAAGCAAACAGATATAAAAATATTTTAAAATTCTAACCATACTAGTTTCTTTATTTCTTATTGAAAATGTGAATTTTACTTTTATTCAGATAAATAGCAATGGTGACTTTTGTCATGCCATTTTAAATAAAATAAACAATAAAACTTGGGGCGGTATAATGATGTATGCATAGCAAAAGAGCTCAATACTCATTTTCTTGTAAGGACTTGTGTTGATAGACTTATTGAGGATGGAAAACGTACTATTGCCGATGAAATGAGCCTTGTTGAGCCCAGAGGCTTGCATAAAATTGAAATACAAGATGGTGAGGGAAATAAAACTGAAGTGGAGCTCGAGATTAGATATCAGTGTATTAAGATATTACCGCCTATTGGGAAACAGAAAAAATATCCTGCCTTGGTTTTGACAATAATCCATGCTGAAGAAAAAGAAACGCCAACTAATAGAGACAAAATTATATGGAAGTTGGCAACCAATTTGTCAGTTACTTCAACGTTAGAGGCTATTGAAAAGCTGGACTGGTATGCTCTAAGGTGGAGAATAGAAACGTTTCACAAAATATTAAAATCTGGCTGTAAAGCGGAATCATCTAAACTTAGAACGGCTCAAAGGCTAACAAATTTGATTGCTATCTTTTGTATTTTAAGTTGGCGAATTTTTTGGATGACGATGATAAATCGTTGTTCACCCCATGCAGAACCAAAGTTAGCATTTACACAAAAAGAGATCAGCTTGCTAGATAAACTAATAAAGAAAAAGCCTAAGGATGAAAAACAGAGTAAAAACTTAAATTATTATTTAATCAAAATTGCTAGATTAGGAGGATACTTAGCAAGAAAGTCAGATCCTCCACCAGGAAATAGTGTCATGTGGCGAGGATTTTCTCGTCTTACAGATATCGCAACTGGTTATGATTTAGTAGGAAAAATGACTTATGGGTAATTGAAAGTTGACAGCTCCCTTAACAAACCCTTGAATAGGAAGGGGATGGCTGTTTGTACCGCTCGATCTGCCGCCTGCTGCTTGATTAATTTGATTCCATGTCATACCTTCAAAGCTGTGGAGGTGATCTTTAATAATTTTTATAAAATCCTCATGGGCTAATTTTTCCCATCCCCATAACTCGTGATCTTGATCACAGCGATGGAATTGCCAGGCTGGAGTTAGTTGATCAGTTGAATCAGGGTTTTCTTTCGTACGAACTTCTTTGCTATGAGGCTGATAATTGGCACGAACCTCTCTAGTGCTAGAAGGGGCGCCAGCTATTTTAGGTTGAGATTTGTTTTTTTTAGACATTATAGACTACTGTAATACTCAGACATTGATGCATTTGATATGGTACGCGCACCTCGTTCACCGTCAGTTAGACCAACTCGAGCTTTTTTCCATGGATCTTCCATATGCGTGAGATCACTTAACCATTGTGCATCCTTATCGCCATAAAATGTAAGAACACGCTCAATCACATCCTTACTTTCATCAGAAATGACAGTTGTATCTCCTTTGAAGAAGCCGGGCTCAAGACTAAAAGTACCTTGATGAATAGTGTATAGGGATGGTACTACTGGCCCATTAGCCCATGCTTGAATCTCTTCAGAAAACAGTTCCTTATCTTCCCATACAAGATGCCAAGCTTGTGCATAATAAACAAGCTTTTGTAATTTCATGGCAGACATTGTGCCATTCTTTTCTAAAATGTAGTCCGCAACATCAATCGCTTTTGCCATCATTAAACAGATTCCTAATCTAAACACTTACAATAAGTATACTATAAAAAGTAGGTTGATTTTATTTTACAAAAATTTCAAATTATATTTTTATAAGAGTAACAATCAATTTGGCTATACCTATGGCTATACCAAACTGTTAAATCCATTTTAAAAATTCAATCTTTAATCATTAAATCATTGATTTTATTGGCGTCCCAGGGCGGATTCGAACCGCCGACCTGCCCCTTAGGAGGGGGCTGCGCTATCCAGCTGTGCCACCGGGACTTTCGGGTGTTAGTCTACTTGTATTGAGGAAAAATAACAATTGTATTGTTCTTAAAGACGATATTTAGTCCTAAGGGTTCTAAAGTTTTTTCGGATTAAATCCTGGGTGCCGTAAAGTGTCGCGTGTCAATTATTGATTTAACTTTTTGGTATAATTCAACAGACACTTCTGGTTTTAATTTTTGAATATTATCATATACGGTGTAACCTTGATTATCTTGTTCAGTAAGCATTTCCGGGAAATGATCCGATATATGTTTGAATAGATCAATAATATATTTCGAACCAACGTTCTTATTGATCAAGAGATAATTTATCAAGAAATGGAGAATATTATTTCCGGTTTCATCTTTTGCTTGTATGACGTCATCTGATAGTTCAGATATTATTTTTGATGCAAGGAGTTCTCTACCCATCTGAATTAGGTGATACAACAGTTGCGTATTGCCTATACTTTTAATTGAATTATATCCTTGCAGTTTAATGCATTCTATAATTGGATAGTCATTACAAAAACTAAAGGGCATTAAAATGGCTTGATTAATGTCGATTTCTTTCCTCAAGGAATCTATCGAGGTATGGTCCCGTTTTTCCGTATAATATTTCAACAAAAAAAGGTCGCGAACTATTTTTTCGGGAAAATGTGCTGGATTTTGAGTGATCTTTTTAAACTCCTCAAGATCATAGATTATTGGTGGAGTTTGAGTTTTTTCCGATTCAGAAATTGTAAAAGTTATTTCATTATTGATAGATTGCTCACAAAGCCCTGAGTATACTATCATGGCTAGCAGACAAGCAGCCTTAGTATTACCATTATCATAAAGTGTCCGTAAGTAGCCTAGATTTGTTTTGATTTGTTCAACACTATAATGTTTACGAAAATTCAGAGTTTTTCTGTAGTTATTAAATAAATTGTTTTCAATTAGAGTGTTAATATCGTAGTTGTCGATACCTGATAGGAACGTTTTTAAAAAAATTTCAAGTGCTGTATCTTGTAGTATATCTGGCAGTTCGGGTAACAAGGATAGGATAGGTTCATGAATCACTAATGAGCGCAGTGCAATTTTTTGTAAACTAATATCACTATGCGTATAAATGCCTTTTAAGTCTATAAAAAATGGGAATTTTTGTTTAAATTCATTTGCGAATAAAAATGAATATAGAGAAGTAGCTGTTACTCCTTCGTCATTGAATAAAAGGTCGCCATTTTCATCTTTCAAATTAAACTTTACACGTTGCTCATAGGTGATTAACCGATTTAAAGTAGAACTTTTGTTAAGAATAGTATACTGTTTTAGTCCTGATTCATTCTTTGACAAAAGATAGTGTATGTTCTCTTTTTTAAATATAAGAAAACATCCGTCCGAATAGGATTTTAGAAGAGCACGCGCCTCTTTTTCAGATAAAATGTATAATCGGTGTTTATCATTAAAAGGTTGTAGATAATAGGCTTTGATTCCTAACAGGTTGGTGATTAAAGGCCCTAGTTCGGTAGACCATTCTTCTTGAATCTCATATCTAAGTGCCTGTGAATCAATATTTGTGGGCCGAAATAAGGTCAGTTGCAGATTAACAGCACCTATTGTTGGTCTGGATTTATTAGTCGGTACGCGCATACAAAGACCATTTGAGTTAAAATTTAGACATTTTATCCCGGTTGTTAGCATAAGTCAACCAGTTTAGAGCATAATGCTGCTTACATGTTAACGTAGTTTGGACCACCACCGCCTTCTGGAGCTTGCCATATTATATTTTGTCGTGGGTCTTTAATGTCGCAGGTTTTGCAGTGTATGCAATTTTGGGCATTGATTTGTAGTTTGGGACCGTTTTCTGCTTCTATTATTTCATAAACTCCGGCAGGGCAATAGCGTGTTTCTGGGGAGGCGTAGGTGTTTAGATTTACTTCTATGGCAAGTTTTGGGCTTTTTAGTTTCAGATGGCAGGGTTGGTTTTCATCATGAAAGGTGTTCGATAAATAAACTGATGAGAGTCTGTCAAAAGTTAGTTTGCCATCGGGTTTTGGATAGTTTATTTTTTTGGCTTTAGCTGCCGGAATAAGGCAGGTGTAATCTGCGTGATTTTTTAGCGTCCAAGGCGATTTGCCTTTGCTGATATAAGTCTCAAAAGCGGCGTTGATTAAACCAGGAATTAAACCGTATTTAAATCCCGGTCTTATATTTCGTACTGTATGAAGTTCATCAGCAAGCTTGGATTGATGCGCGTAATTTTTGATTTCCAGTTGTGTATCAGTGGTTTTATCCAGTACTTCGAAACAGGCTTGTGCTGCTAGCATACCCGATTGAATTGCAGTATG
>JBAZRP010000062.1:4562-17555 GCA_041662885.1 Legionella sp. | reverse complement strand
TACACCTACAATCATCCGAAAAATTTCATTCCACACGATCTAATAAGTCATAGAACTACCGCTGGGGCTAAGTTTGCATCGCCAGTTAGTGCTTTGTATCAATTCATCAAGAGAATTATTACAAGCAATGTTGAAAATATTCAATATCGAATAAAATCATACAAAAATGCCACTATTATCACAGGTCTATTTTATGCTAAAGACAGGTTAATCAATTCAGCCTTAACGAAACGACGAGCAGAAATAGCCAATAGATTTGAAACTGTATTGACTGCCTTCAAAACAGAAACTAAAGATATGACTTTTGGTAAAGAATTAGATGAAAAAGCCCATGAATTAGCTGAGAAGATAAAAAAATTCCAAAACGAAAATAATGATCTCTCTTTTAGATTTAATAAAAACTCAGGTAATGGACGTTTAGCTACACGCATGCAAGAATGTTTAGATGATTTGGACCGACTAAAAAATACCGAAGAACATACTTATAGGACAATGAAAGCAACTAGCTAAAAATATGAGTTAGTGACCCTCATAAGGGTCATGTACCACCATTCCAACCTTAGGAAAGGATTATGCGTAAGAAGATAGAAATTATGGCACAAGAGTCATCTCAAGAATCTAATAGCCCTTTAGTACAAATTCCAAAAGAGGATTTTGACTATATGCCGCCTGCTATTGAGCATGCACTGGTAAACCAGGATCAATTTCTAAATTTTACTAATCTATTAGACAGGCATCAAAATGAAGCGGAAGCTATTCCCCATCATGAATTACGTCGTTATCAGCTTGAATGGGAAAAACTCTACGATCATATTTGCGTTGATTTATTAAAAACCAGCAAAGTCGTTGAAACATCAGCATTTCATAAACAATTTCACGAAATACTAACATTAAAAGATAAAAAACAAGCATTAGATAAAATCAATGTCTTACTGTTCAACTTGATATTCAAAAAAAATGATACAGACATTGATGCATTAAAACGTGCCTGCAAACAAATACAAATTCATTTAAAACTGCAACAACATATGCAGATATGGAAAGAAAAGGTAACTAACAGCAAACACGGCTTAAGTCAGTTAAAATTGGTAATTGAAGCAAGCTATAAAGAATTAAGTGCCGATCTTCCTGAAGCACATCCTAGAACAATCAATCTCCTACACCGTTCCTTAATGGAAGCCAGAGGCTGGATTGAAGTTAAACGTTTAATGGCTGAGTACAAAAATTTACAAGCCCATACAGATATAGCATTATGGTTTCATAAACAAAAAGAATGCCTGGTAAAAATCCGTAAAGTTGCTGCTGAATGTGCATTAAACGCGTATTATCTTCGTGAATTAGCCGAGCTTGAAGACGCACAAGCAAGAAGACCCTTATCGCAAGAATGGCTACTGACCCATTCGATAAGTGTTAATCCATTGTATCTCGATAAAGATGAATTAGTCTTAACAGAAAAAGGCGAACAAAGAGCGAAACGATTGCTTGAAGAAGCAGTAAATCCGTATGCAACAGAAGTGGCGATCCCCAAAAAAATCTCGCGCAATGATTTGGTTCTTTTAAGTATGTATCTAGGTCAGGAAAACATGGAAAGATACGCCCGTTTATATGCCTTATACGGTGACGGAACTCCCGAACATCCGTTTAACATGGACAATCTACGCGCCATTTTAATCGGTATGGCTGCTAATCGCAGACTTCATATGGAATCTGCGCCTATAAAACAATTACTCGATACAGTTGCGAATCAATGTTGCAATCCTTTAGTGTTATTAGGTGCCAGTCCACGCATGTTGCAATCATTTAATAACCGCTCACAAAATTCATTACCAGAAAAAACGGATGATAAACTAAGATGGAGAAGTTTATGGGAATCATTTTTACGTTGGGCTCGTGAATTTAGCTATGAGGCAGTGGATTCAGCAAGCGAACGTTATGCTGCGCCCTCCTTATTAGCTTTAAATATACCTGCATATCTGATTTATTCTGCTGTATTTACCGCTTTAACACATACTAAAATGGATAATGATCCTGCTCGTGAATACATGAATGATTTAAATTGCATTCTTGCACAACATAATATCAAACAAAAAAATCAACCCACACCCAAAATTAAAACAGGTGATGCCGCAGTTGAAAAAATCCTTACCGATTTACAAGATTCAGCAAGTTTTGAAGACTTTTGCGAATTATATCCTATGTTTAACGATCATAATGCGCATTTGCACGAAAGCAAAACTTTAAGAAACTATTACTTCATAAAATCGCATAGTGCTCTGAGTGAAGCGAATACTATCATTAAAGCAAAAGTTAAAAAGATCGATCAATTGGCCCGCGGCCAACAACTAGCACATGAATTAAGCTATATCTACACTGCTGGCAAAGACGAGTTTATCTATAATTTACAGGATAGAGAATTAAACTCCATGCAGTTTCAATGTAAAAACGTGATCAGTCCTGAAGCTGGACTCGGAGTTAATTTATTCAGCCCTGCTGTTGGTCAAAAAATATATAATAACCACATACCCTTGATGATACTTTTACCTGGCACACATAATCAGGCAGGAACCTTGCGCGATCTGGAAACCCGCTCACCAGGTAAAGCAGAATGGACTGATCCTGAGAAGAAACTACTGGTTATAAAATCAATCAATGATGAAATCAAACGTTTAAAACAAATCTATGGACCTGATGCTAAAATATCATTAGAACAAATAGGTCATAGTTTAGGTGGTTCCGATGCTTTGCACATAGAATTAGTGATTATGGAAGCAATGATACAAAATATGCCTGCTGAAAAAATCAAAAACTTCCGTAAAAAATTAGAAACAATTTTTACCAAGGAAGATGAAACTGAATTACAGTCTTTAAATACTTCGAGCAAACCGAATACACATACGATAATTAGAATTAAATTACTAAACTCCAGAAAACAAGCAAAAGAACAATTAAAACTAGGATTAGCAACGGCTTTAGGCGAAAAACCACGAGTCTATGATACCTTAACTGACCCAGAAGATGACCGCTCTATTCCTAAAGAGCTTCGTACTTACATTAACCAAGAAAACATTGCCAGTATCTCAAGTTTTTGTAATCGCGGCTCTGGCGCAACTAAAGAAGACACTATTGCAGCCTCTGCCTGTATGGGCTTATTAGCTGATGGTGAACTGGGAACTGAAATAAATCAAGACTGTTTAGATGTTGAAGGCGATCCTTTGCGTCTCATCGGAACTGCAATGTATTATGGTGCCATTTTTGTCGACCCTAATCTGAATATTTTTAACAATAAAAAATTAAACTTAAACGACATTAGCGTTGAAACAGGAATAGGCTTTAAAAAGGCAGGATTCATTACCAATGCTGCTTCAGCCAATCAAATTGCCCCAGTTCAAGGTCACGTTGGTCATACCTTTGGTGGTAATCGCTATGGAACTACCGTACGCATTCGCAGTGCTCTTGATACTAATGAATATGAAGAATACAAAGCCAAATTATCCGGCAGATGGTTTATGGCTGACTGGCTTGCTGTACGCGGTACCAAATGGCTTGTTTATAAATTAGTACTATGGACTATCCGATTCCCAACTGAATATTTAGTACGCTTTCCCGTGCTAATGCTCGTTCCAAGTATTTTAAGCCTTGGTAGTACTGATTATGATGCTTCCTACACCGGAAGAGCTGAGGAAATTCGCCGACAACGTGAAAAGTTAAATATCTTCAAACATGGATTTAATAAATCAGTGCGCAAGGCCGATAAAATAGAAGAAAATATTAAAAAGAAAGTGCGCAGCAAAGGCCTGCTGAATGCTTACAATAATTCATACTACGATGAAGTGTTGATGTCGCCACCGCGAATACCTGCTCACATACAAAAGGAATTTATGGATCAACCAGTAATATTAAATTATTTCACTTATTATTTGGATTCATTAATTCATTTTCTAACACCATGGAAAAAAGCAACTACTGAAAAAAACACAGTTCTTTTTGATCATTTAAAACTTCAATTACTAAAAGCAGAACAATACGGCCAGACATGGAGTGGTCGATTAACTAAAATCAATACTGATCTGGAATTATTAGAAAGAAAACTCGAGACGCACTTAAATAATGATGATCGTACATTCTTAAGTTATGAACGTGATCGATTAAAACAGGATATAAAGAAACTTGAAATCGAATTAGAGCATCATAATGAGTTTATTAATCTATTAAAAGCATGCTTTACGGATGAAACGCTTAACGCCGATGCCTGCCTTGCTTTGATTAAAACACGCATGAATAATGATCAGCATGAAGAAAACTATATAGAAAATCGAAACTCAAAAACTTTAAGTCTTGAAACCAAAACATTAATGCCGCTTATAATGGCCATGCAGAAGCAAAACCTATTGGATGCTAAAAAAGAACGCAAGCAAAAAGGTTTTCTGCATCAATTTGTTGTGAGTCGCGAAGAGAAAGAATTAAAAGAAACTATTCAAAACTATCGTGCATTTTTAATTCAAGAAGATTATTTAAGCAAAAATGTAATGAGCTCGAAATGGTTACACCTTCACAGTACTGAATCTGCCTATTTGAAAAAAGATGCTGATAATTTATTCTCACTGACCAGCGAAGGCCTGGATTACTTGCAAGTACTATTTAATCGCGCCTTAAGTGAACCATTAAACAATGAATCGCTCTCCCAGGAAGATTTGGTATTATTAGGTAATTACTTCGGAAGATCCTGCGTTAAAAAAGTAATGGACCGCTACAGCTTGAATGGTGATGGCACTGACCTCCATCCTTTCACCTTAGATAATCTGCGTTCGCTTATGATAGGAGCCGCTGCTTTTCAAAAAACCACAATTTTAGATGGAGTAACGAAAGAACACTTGGCGCATGTCAAAAATACCAATAAAACTACCTTAGAAGCAGTTACCAATCCTGAAAAACAAGTTGGTGCTTTAATACGGATAATGAATAATTTTAAATACTACGAGCAAAATGAATTAGCAAAAAATTCCGATGCCGATATATTTAGATTAGGTCGTGCCGCTGGGCGTGGTTTGAGTCGTATGTATGAAGCTGCAGTTTTTGGTTTTATTAATTTTATCGGCCAAGCGGGTGCGGCAAGCATCACTTCAGCCCCAATTTCTGGTGATACAACCCCTGCTTATATGATATTAGCGTCGACAGGAACTGGTGGTTTATTAGGACTGTTAACACCTGATAATCCTTCCAAGGATAATTTTACTCATGATTTAGAGCAATTATATTTTGAAAAAAAGGCCAACCAATTACAAGATTCCTCTGTGAAGCGTGCTTCAGTCGATGAATCCGTTAAAAAAATACTCGATGCTTTACCTAAAAAACAGCCTTATTCAGAACTTAATCTTAAAAGTTTCTTTAAAAACTACCCTATGTTTCAAGGCGACAAAAAAATATTTCTTAGTGACAATCAAGCCGAGATTCAAAACATTATTAAGAAACGTGTCATGCAAATCAATGATTGGGGTCGTGCAGAACAAATTGCGACCGAACATGCCTTATACGTTAGTAAAACCAAGGCTACAAAACAAGTTTGTGACCGGCATGGCACTGTTTTAGAATGTAACGCGACCTCAGTTACTAATACTGGCGTACCTGGCTTTCATTTTAATTGCTTTTGGCCGCAAGAAAAACCTGCGAATAAAGAGCCTATTCCTTTAATGATCACCATTCCAGAAAACATTGATACTGTGAGCATCATTAGCTCGCTATCTTCTTTAACTCGATGGGCGGCTCAATACAAAGCAGGCCATCAAACTCTAGAGGAACATGCGATAAGCCAAGCAGATAGAATGTCTGATGATATTCGAAGAGAATATCAAAACATACCACAACAAAAGTTTAACAAGTCCTTCATGCAAATTTTTAATGAAGAACGACGCGATTTAGCCAAACAAAAAATAATTAAGGCTATTAATAAGGAAATCGACAAGATATTGGCGAAATACGGTCCTGATGCCAAAATAAACATTGAATTATTTGGTCGTGGCATAGCCGCAACTTATAGCTATCAGCTCGAACTCTATATTTTAGAGGCACTTGCAGCACGTCTACCCAATAATCCGGTAGCTAAAGACAGTGTATTTCGAGACCCAAACTTAGCCCCTATGATTAAAAGAGAAAATATTGTAGGTATAAGCACTTATGCTTTTAGTTCAGTTGGTGAGCCTGCCGAATCAGCCCGTAAACGCGCTGAATTAGTGGACTTTTTGGCTGGTGATAATTTAAAAATCGTCCACAATAGTTTCACCGTAGAAGGCGACTTTTCACCTTACATGGGAGCCGATCACGCCGATCGCTACATCGATACTAATTCAGCTGCTTTTAAAGATAAGGGCATTGAAATCAATCATGTTAGCACTTTAAGTGGTCGTGGATTAAGAAATACTAATTGGTTAGTTAATGGCTTATTTAAAGGTAAATTAAATACTGACGACTTAACAGGTACTTATGGCAGATTTTCTGGGCCAGCACGTTACCAAACCAATAGTAAAATAGCGTCACAAGGTAGTAAAGAGCTGGTAAATATTCTAAACGAACAGACCGGTCATACTAAAATAACCTCAACCTACCACCGAGTAAATTATGCGAATAAGAGCCTGTTGTATAGAGCAGGTGCAATAAGCAAAGACTACTGGTCAAGTTGTAAAGAAGTCTTATACAATCCGCTTAGCTCTATCCGCTTAGGCCTAATGTGGGCCGTGCTCTACCCCACCCAAAAAGGTGCGCAGAGCATGAAATGGGCAACGTATTCCTGGCCTGTTGTTGCAATCAGCAAATACTTCCGTGAGTTTGTCTATGACTTATTCTCTACTAAGGGCGTAGACGCTGATATTAAATCTGTGATGAAGAAGGAAAAGGCTCGCGAGCAAGAAGTTGAGTCAGTGTTACAATTATCTTCTCCAAAACGATGACACCTACATTCCATTTGACTCCCTTCCCTTAAGAAGGACAGCCATTAAGTTAAGACTTCACGTCATCCTGAACGCAGTGAAGGATCTCCTGAAACTGGCCCAGTGCCACCTTCGGAGATCCCTCGTTGCACTCGGGATGACGGGCTCTAGTGCTTAACTTAATGGCAGTGACCCTAAGAAGCACTGGCATTAAGTTAAGACTTTACGTCATCCTGAACGCAGTGAAGGATCTCCTGAAGCTGGCCCAGTGCCACCTTCGGAGATCCCTCGTTGCACTCGGGATGACGGGCTCTAGTGCTTAACTTAATGGCAGTGCCTCGTTGTACTCGGAATGACGGACTCTAGTGCTTAACTTAATGGCAGTGCCCCTAAGAAGAAGGGAGATTATCCAGCAAATCTCTACATTTTAACTATACTCTAGTTAAGAAGTATTCTGATTCAAGGGGTTAATCAGATGAGAGATGCAAAAGACTTATTCCCAGATGATACAGTAAAAAGTAATAATACTAAAATTGCAATCGCCCAAAAACATACTGAATATCTGAAAAAAAACATTGAGTTAGCATTAAAAAGCTACGACTTACAGTGCCAGGAACTTTTTAGAACTCTGTTATTAGAATTACAGGCAGCATTTCCTGTGTCGCCTGTAACAGAGTTTAATAGGCAATTAAGCCTGATATTACAACAAGGGCATTTATCAATTGATACCTTAAATGAGCATGTTTCAGCTCATCGAAACCTGTTAGACCCAAACAAAACAGATGATTTTGATATATCCTGGCAACGAATCAAAACCCACATTGCTCTTTTAGGAAAAATACACAGTTCAGCAACTAAAAAATACGATACAACAAATGAGTTGATGAATGATATAAATCCCTTTTATGACAGCTTTGAGGTCAAAAACTCAGATCCAAGATCACTTAATCTACTTAACGAAGTATATATGGATGCCAACGGGTGGCTTGCAGCCAAAACCTACAAACACCAATTAAACGATCTTGCAGAGCAAAACAAAGATGCGAAAACCAATATTTACAATAGAGAAGTATATAGAGAATGGCACCTAACTCAAAACAGTTATTATCAGGCAATGAGTAAGGCCTCCCAACAATTCGCTCTGGATGATAAAGATGCTCATGAAAATAAAACTTTTTTTGAAAATCTAACTGAAGTCAAAGTAGTAGAATCTGATAAAGCCTTTTCAGCAGATTGGGTAATGAAGCATGCCCACGATATACCTGCTATCTATTTAAGTCCCAAACTAGAACTAACCAGCCAAACAATAGCTCACCTTGAGGGTCTGTTAGAAAAAGCCTACAACGCTAATCCTAACGACATGTCAGAACCAGAGGTACTTTCAAGACAAGATATGGTCCTATTATCTTTATACCTCGGACGTGACGCTGTGTTTTCCTTATGTCAAAAATATTCCTTATACGGTAATGGCACTCCCGAATACCCATTTAACATGGATAATCTGCGTGCAATTCTAGTGGGTATGGCTAATAATCGCTCTGAAGGTAATGAAGAACCCCATATAAAAAATCTATTAGATATCGTTAAAAATAGATCCAGCGATGAAAACATTCGTTTAGGCTGGAGCCCACGCATGCTTCTAGACTTTAACAATCGTTCTCAAAACCAATTAAGTGAGGCTGAGGTTAAAATTTTAGGTTCGGGTGTCCGTTGGTGTCGCGAAGTAAGCTACCCAATAGTTCAAAGCTCTAACGAGCGCTATGCAGCTCCTGCAATTATCGGACTCGATCCAGTTACTTATGTTGGAATGTCCTATGCATTTACTGCTCTAACTCATGCGCGCTTAAACAATGATCCCGGTGCCGCCTATTTAAATGATTTAAAAAATCTTACGTTAAATGAGCAAATTCCTGATAAAAAAAACTATGAAGTTACTACAGGGGATAAAGCTGTTGAAAAAATTCTTGAGAAATTAGAAAAAAGTCCAACATACAAGGATTTTTGTTTTTTATATCCGATGTTTCTAATTGAAAATGGCCATAAAAATGGCCTGGTAGAAGAATATTTTAATAACCAACCTAGAATTTTAAAGCAAGAACTAAAGGATCTTATTACAAGCACAGTAAATAACGTAGACTTGCTGGCACGTTCAGAACGCATCTCACATGGGCTAGCCTACATAAATATCAATCAGCGCAAAGATTTTGAACACACAATGCTTGATCGCTCTTTAAAGGAAAGAAAGTTCCTTTCAAAAAATATCATATCACCAGAAACTGGTTTAGGAGTCAATTTTTATTCTCCTGCGAAACATGAGTCACTGGCAGATAGCACTACCATTCCTTTGATGATAATACTCCGAGGCACACAAAATCAGCCAGGTATCCTAAGAGATACCAATACAATCTCTCCAGGTAAAGCGCAATGGATGAAACCTGAGATTAAAAAGAAAATACTAGTAGCTCTAAACGCGGAAATAAAAGAATTAAAACAACGATATCCTGATAAAAAAATCAGTTTAGAAGTTATGGGTCATAGTTTAGGTGGCTCTGATGCCCTACAAATGGAGTTACTCATTTTAGAAGCCATGGGTCAAAATTTAATGAAGAAAAAAGAAGGCCGACAAAAAATCAGAGAATACTATCAAAATGTGGTACAGATCATGGATAGTGGAGAAATCAACGAACTAAAACTATTGGAAAAACAGGATAAAAAATCGTCGTCGTTTGATCTTGCGAGGTATAATAAACTGAAACAAAAAATGGAAACCAAAGAAGCGCTGCTTGAAGGCCTGAAAACTGCAGGATTAGCGTATTGGGATGAGCATGGTGAAGAACTCATATTTGGTTCAAAACCCCGTCGTTACAATACACTGCTCGACAAACCAGATGATAGAAGAATCCCAGAAGAACAACGTGAATTCATCAGTCAAGATACAATTGCTGAACTATCATGCTTTTGTAATCGCGGAGCTGGATCTGGAGAAGAGGACACCAAGGCAGAATGTGCTTTAATGGGATTATTAGCCGATACCACACAAATAAATCAGGATTGTTTCAGAGTTACCGGTGATCCTTTGCAATACATTGGTGCATCAAAGTATTTTGGTGCTGTTTATGCAGATAAATCACTCGATATATTCAAAAATAAAAAACTCAACTGCAATTATATTGAATTGGATACCAAGACAGGATTAAAGAAATCCAATTGGTTTACAAAATCATTTGCTAGAAATAAGGCCACCCCGAAAGAATCACATATTGGTTACTATAGTGCTGAAGGCGATCGCTATGGGGCTGATTTAAAATTTATAGATAACTCCGAAGCAGGGTTTGGTGACTATAATAAAGCTGTAACAGGTCAATGGCTAAAAGCGGATAGCCTACCTATGCGTGCCATTAAATGGTCTACTAAAATGACACTCATAGCCCTACGATTACTCACAGATATACCAATACGCTATATTATGCTAAATAAAATCCCTCGAGGTTTTCGCTATGCTAGCAAAGAATGGGATGCAAGCCACAAAGGTGCTACTGCAGAGGCTAAAGAACAACGCGAACAATATAATCAATTGAAAAATAAAGTTAGGGAAGATGTATATTTTTCTACAAAACCGGATGACCAATCAGAATATGATAAAGAAATTCTAAGCAAATTTTCTCTTGCTGATGATTTCAAATTCAAAAATATCACTATAAATAACAAAAATGCAGGTACTTTTCTTGAAGATCCGGTATTGGTTGACCACCTAAAGCTTCAGCTTCATAAAGCGAAGGAATATAAAATTCAATGGGGTAAAATCGATGGTTTTCCTGCTAATGAAATGCGTGAACACGATAAACTAATTCTATTTTTAGAAAACTGTTTTAGCGATGGTACAATAAATCACGAACATTGTGTTGCTTTTATAAAAGAATACCATAAGCCAAACCCAAGCATTGATGAGCATATTAAAATTAGCAACCCCAAAACATTAAGTCTTGAAACCAAGGCATTAATGCCCATTGCTATTGCCATTCAACGACAAAAATACGTTGAGCTTATGGAATCAAAGAACACCCAGCCCAGAGCAGTTTATAATAAAAAACTGCAGGATATTGAAGACAATATAGATATTTATACCGAGTTTTTGAAACAAGAAGATCTTTTAAGCAAAAAAGTAATGAGCACTAAATGGTTGGTTAAGGCTACTGAAAATTTATACACTAATAAAACTGACTTTAGATCTGGGTTTATAACTTATGACCCGCAAAAGAAAAGATACTCTCTTAATGAACATGGGCTCGATCATCTGGATGCGCTATTCAAAAATGCACTCAGCCAACCCCTAAATAATGACCCATTAACTTCTGGTGATTTAGCATTATTAGGCCATTACTTTGGTAGAAAATGCATGAAAAAAGTAATGGATCGCTACAGCTTAAATGGTGATGGTTCAGCCCTACACCCGTTTTCCATGGATAACTTACGCATACTCATGATTGGTGCTGCTGCATTCCCTAATGCAGACTACACCAATAGTTCACCTCATAAACAACATATAGAAAATACCAATAAAAAAACGCTTAATGCAGTAACAAATCCAGCGGAACAAATGAAATTATTTCGACGTATAATCGACAACCTTAATCATTTTGAGCAAAATGAATTAGCACAAGATTCACAGACAGACAGCTACAGACTTGGTCGTGCCTTTGGTCGAGGGCTTGCCAGGGCTTATAAATTCATCTTCACCACTGCAACGCACACTTGGGCTCAAGCTGGTTCGGCAGATATGACAACCGCTTTGCTTGGTGGTAATTTCGACCCCTTGTATCAAAATCTTCAAGGAAGCGGTGTTGGCGCTTTATTAAATCTATTAGAGCCAGAGAATCCGGCTGCTAGCAATTTAGCCAACGATGTGAAGCAGTTATATTATGAAAAGTTATCGCAAAATATTCAACCTGAAAAACCAGCGCCTTTAGAAACAACTATCGTTGGTATAATGGCGGAATTAGAACGACTGAAAAAAAGCAAAAACGCAAATAGCGCTGAAATTTTTTATACCAGATACCCTGTTTTTAAAAAACTTGATAAAGAAATTATTGATAATTATTTACGACCTCAAAATGCAGAACCGATAGGTGTTACTAATACTAACCGAGATATAAATTCAGCCGAGAGCAACAGCCCTCCTCCAAGTCCTCATCTTGTAGGTACTGATATTCATGATAACTATATTCCACCTGCGACAGAGCCTGAAGTTGTAAGAGCATGCATTAAAAATCGTCTCAATCAAATTAATGATTGGAAGCGCGCTAATGATATGGCTAATTTAAGTTATAAACACATCTATAGTAAAAATGCCAAACAACAAGTATTAGATTCTCACGGAACTATTTTAAGCTGTAATGCTACAACTATTTTAGAAACAGGGATTCCACTGGTAACCATGAATTGCTTTTGGCCTACATCATTACCAAATAATGAACTCTATAGAGACAAAGGTGCTAAGCAAACTAATGAACCGGTAACCTTAATGATCCAGCTTCCTGAGGATATAGATACCATAAATATTCAAGATTATTTTGCATTCCACACGCGCGAAGCAGCTCTTTATAGAGCTGGCCGTCAATCACTTACAGAATATTCTATTAGTCAGGCAGATCGTGCAGCTGATGACGAACGTAAAAAAGAATGCGATCAACCCAAGCAAACATTTAACAAATCCGGTTTGCCAATGGATAATTCTGAGCGCCGTAATGAAGCGAAACGAAAATTACTTGAATCTATTGATAATCAGATAGAATTAATATTAAAGCAGTATCCTGAACGAAAAATCAATCTGGAATTATTTGGCCATGGAGTTGCAGCAAGCCACATACATCATATTGAGCTTTATATTATGCAAGCGCTACAACAAAAAAATCTCTATGAAAGCACTTACAATAAAACAACGTACCAACCTAAAAATATTTCATTAGATAATATTGCTGGCATTAAAAGCTACGCCTTTGATTGTCCTGGCGAAGCGAGTGAAACAGCCAAAGAAAGGGCTGATTTAGCTCTTGAATTACAAGATAAAATTAAT
>JBAZRP010000062.1:0-4552 GCA_041662885.1 Legionella sp. | reverse complement strand
ACGTGGAAGGTGATCCTGGTCCTTATATGGGAGCCGATCATGCTGATAGATATTTGGCAAATGATCCAAAATCCAAAGTAAAAATTAATCATGTGACTTCTTTAAGCGATCAAGGACTGAAAAATAAAAACTGGTTAGTCAATCGTATTTTAAAAGGACATGTTGATAGAGACCAAGAACTAAGTAATGCGCAAAACAGATTCGGCGGTCCAGGCGCGTACCATGCAAACATGGATATTGCGACTCAAGGAACCTTAAAATTACAACAAAATTTGGGCGAACAAACAGGTCATATCCTCCCGAATAAATATAAAGACTTACCAAGAACAAATTGGATGGAATCGATAAGCTATCAATGCAAAAACCTGGGATATTTCTTAAAATATCAAGCTGGCGATTATTCACGGTATCAAGCTCGAGGTGCTGCGAAACATTCAGTCATGTATCCAACTAATAAAGGTCATCAAGGTGCCTTAAAGTGGGTATCACATGAGTTATTGAGACCAATCAATAATTTTCGACAATGGGTGTATCAAGGATTATTTGCTACTAAAGCGGATGCTAAAGCGGGTCGAGAGAAAGATAGGACTCAGCATATAGAACAGGTTGTCGGTAGTAGTAAAGTGGATGAATTTGAAAATCAACGCCAGAGATTGCTACAGCAAAGTTTTAAAGATCAAGTCAAAACGAAAGATATAGAGCTTGGTGAGGATGAGAGATTCGAGCAAAAATAAACCAACTGTAGGTTAGGTCATTTGAACTGAGGTATCCCCACCTTTTTGAACCCAATCGAAGCTCCCTTCTCCTCTCGGGGAGAAAGTGCCCGTAGGGCGGATGAGGGCTTAGCAAAGTGGCATTGACAAAAAATTTCATTACCGTCACCACCCTCATCCGCCCCTTCGGGGCACCTTCTCCCGCCAAGCGGGAGAAGGGAGCTTCGATTGGGTTCAAAAAGGTGGGGATCCATCAGGTCATTTGACCTAACCTAGGCCAATTCGCACTATATATTCTTATTCAAAACATTAGCCAATCTACAACCCGCCAACAAAATCTGTTTTTGACTGATATTTTGTGCATTCAACTGATATCGTTTATCCGGAACAGAGCCAGGATTAATAGAATACACTTGTGATACCGCTATGTCATGACCTGCATCTACCCAATCCTGAACATTGCTCTTGGCATTTATCGAAGCACAAGGCCATCGTGATTCTAGTTGATGCGCTTTATTGCGTACTTGAAAATCAGTACTTTGACCGACCAATACCCCACCACCATTGTCCCAATACATATGTAAATTAGTCGCAATGGGATTAGCCCCAAGTGGAAATAAATTGCCACCTAAGTCGCCCTTAGGTAAATTTTGGGTAACTAAAGTCGCAGTATGTAAGGGTTGATGAATATCCCCTACTGTATGAATTAAAATTCTTAAACTCAGACCCTTATCTGCATCATTGGACTTTTTAGAATGCAGTACAGCAATAGCCTGATTAATTGCCCATTGTGCATTGATATCAGAACTTACTGGCAATGGCGTATTATCATTGCTAAAAGGAATATCAATATAATGCATGGTATCAAACCAATGCACTTCTCTTGGTCTAAAGGTATCCAACCATGTAGCTGCACGCACAAAGCTGCCAATGGGATACACTTTATTTAAAGCTTGATTGTATTTATTGCACTCGCGTTTTACTTTAGGTGTCAAATTATCATAAGCAATTTGCGCAACTAACTGATGACCCATAGCATTCCAGCTATAGGCACTTATATTAAACACTACTGCTGCTATCGTTACTAATATCCGTTTCATAATTATCCTAAATAAGGTGACCACGCTGGTTCTTGAACATCGCCTTCACGAGCTGGAAGTCGCATTCTTATTCTGCCATCAATAGAGACTATACCTAACACGCCCTTATCTTGATTGCGCGTTGCGTATAAAACTAATCGACTGTTTGGCGATACTGAAGGTGATTCATCCAATCCTGAAAAAGTTAAATTTGCCACCGGACCACCCGAGGCATTTTGTAGGCCAATATTAAATTGTCTGTCTTCACGATGCAACATTACTATATTTTTCATGTCGGGAGTATAAGAAGCGCGCGCATTATAATTACCCTCAAAGGTTACGCGTGACACTTGATTATTCGCCAAATTCAAACGATACACTTGTGGCGAACCGCCTCTTCCTGAGGTGAATAACAGACTACGACCATCAGGTGCATAACGGGGTTCCGTATCAATAGCATCACCAAAGGTAATTTGCTTCATAGAGCCAGAAGCTAAATCAATAGTATAAATTTTTGGTGTACCACCTTTTGAAAGTACTACAGCTAATTGGCGGCCATCGGGTGACCAGGCTGGTGCGCCATTAATTCCTGGAAAACTCGTGATTAATCGTCTTTGACCCGATTCAACCGAAACCGTAAAAATCTGCGCACGTTTATGCTCAAAAGAAACGTAGGAAATTTCTTTACCGTTTGGTGACCAGGAAGGTGACATAATCGGATCTGGAGAAACTAATAAGCTTCGTGGATTATGACCATCTGCGTCAGCGACTTCTAAAGAATAACGTGTTCTTTGTATGGCACGCTGCACCGAAATATAAGCGATACGTGTTGAAAAAATTCCACGTTCACCAGTAAGCTTTTGATAAATTTCATCACTGATATGATGCGCTAAAGGTCTAATTTGATTGGGTCCAACTTGGAATGAATCCGTAAGTAAAGTGGCACCTCTATTAACAGCATCCGATAAAGTAAAACGCACCTCATAACCTGAGCCGCGCAAACTCACCGTACCAGTAACCACACTATCAGCGCCTAATTGCCGTAAAGAACCAATACTGGATTGGGCATTTAACCCTTGTGGGCCTGATACAATTTTAAATTGCCCGGATAAGGTTAAATCATTTTCTATGACACTTGCAATTTCTTGCGAGGTTGCATCACTACCAAAAGAATTGATAGCAATAGGTAAGGCTGAACTAATACCTTGAGTTAGTTCCAGATCCAAAGCAAAAACGCTATTGGCTAGTAGAAAAAGCACCATACTACATAATCGTTTCATCACAAATGTTACCCCCTGACTTGTTCTGGACGAACAGTTAAACTGATATCTCTAAATAAATTAAAGGTTGCGGCATCACTTGGTACTGGCAAAGGCGATGCTTTATTAATGGCGGTTTGTGCTGACCTATCAAGCACTGGATCACCACTACTACGTGTTAAGGTCACTTCTAAAACCACTCCATTCGGCGCAAGTCTTATTCTAAATTGACACGAGGAATTGCTGTCAGCATTTTCTGGCAGAATCCAATTTCTACCAATCGCATTGACAATTAGTGCTTTGTATTTATCTACCTCACCGGCAATACGTGCTTGATTTTCTGCATTTTGTGCAGCAGCCGCAATAGCTTGTTTTTTCTGTTCCGCTTTGGCTTTTTCAGCTTTTGCATTTTCGGCTTTTGTTTTTTCAGCTTTTGCCTTTTCCGCTTTTGCTAAATCCAGTTGCTTTTTCTTATTCAATTCAGCAAGCTTTTTCACTTCAGCTTCTTGTTGTTTGACTAATTCTTTCTTTTTCTCTTGTAGCTCTTTAATCCTTTTGGCCTCTTGGGCTTTTTGTAGGGCTAATTCTTTTAAGTGCTTTTTCTCTTCTTCAGCTTGTTTTTTGCGTTCAATCGCAATTCTATTCGCTTCTTCTTTCAATTTAGCAATTTGTTTTTGCTCTTTAATGCGTTGTTGTTTGGCTACTTCAGCTTGTCGGTTTAATTCATTTTGGCGATTTACTTCTGCTTTGTGCTGTTGTTCGCGCTCTTGTTTTAGTTTATTAACCGTTTCCATAATTTCTTTGCTGTCGACACTAACTGCTTTAACCACTTCGGGTTGCGGTGTAGTGACTACAGGCAAATCCATACCCGGCGTGGTTTTATTTTCAGCGGTTAATACCGGTCTTTTGCTGGTGTTATCTGTTAGTAACATAGCAACTAAAAATACGTGCAGCCCAAGAGCACAAAATAAAGCTTTGCGGTAGGTAGGACTTATATTCATGCTTTAGCCTCATTATCAGTATTTTGTGAATCAGTGAGAAGTCCTACTTGTTCCGCACCAGCTTGTTTTAATAAAGCCATAGCTTGAACTACTTTCCCGTATACCACTCCCTGGTCACCTTTTACTAAAACATTCAGTTTTTGACCTGTTTGTTTTGCTAATTCTAACTCAGCTGCCACGCGCACTACCAAAGCTTGTTCTTCCATCGGATCTGCAGGAGTAGCACTAATATTTAAAAAATAAGCACCTTGCTGATTCACAGAAACAATAATTGGCTCTCTATCTGATGGCTTTAAATTTTGACTAGCAGCTTTTGGTAAATCAACCGTAACACCTTGCGTTAACATAGGTGCTGTGATCATAAAAATTACTAATAAAACGAGCATAACGTCGATATAAGGCACTACGTTTATATCCGATATGGGACGCTCGCGTTTGGCTTTAGTTCGAATCATTTATTTGTTTATCCTCTTTAATTTGCTCCGCATTTGTTGGGACAA
>JBAZRP010000061.1:0-17624 GCA_041662885.1 Legionella sp. | reverse complement strand
GATCTAAATTTATTCAATTAATTGGATAAATCATACCAGGCCTATATTGCAAAATTTACCGGCGGCATTAGTCCTGCGGGCATGATAACCACCAATATTTCCTGGTTAACACAACTGGCTCAATCTCCTGGAAGCATATTAGAACTGTCACTATACCCCCTCCTGCATTTGAATGAATTTTTTACCAATCTTGGCAATTATCATTTACCTGCAGATGGAAAGGACGTACGTTTTCACACTGAAGCCTGGAGCCATTATCCTTGGCGTTATTGGGCGCAACAATTCTTATTATTTGAAGAATGGTGGTTAAGTGCGGCAACTGATGTTCCGGGCTTATCAACTGGGGTAAAACGCACCATGCGTTTTAAAACCAGACAAATTTTAGATGCCTTATCGCCTTCTAACTTCGTACTCACCAATCCAGAACTCCTGCAAGAAACAATACGCTCTAAAGGCTTAAATTTAATTCGTGGAATGGAACTCGGGCTACAAGATATGATGGAAAAATTGTCCGGATCGCCACCTGCAGGAGTAGAAAATTTTATTCCAGGAAAACAAGTAGCAATTACCAAAGGTAAAGTTGTATATAAAAATCACTTAATAGAATTAATTCAATATGCACCACAAACAACAAAAGTTTATAAAGAACCTATTTTAATAATACCCGCCTGGATTATGAAATATTATATTTTGGATTTATTGCCGGAAAATTCTTTAGTCAATTGGTTGGTGCAACAAGGGCATACGGTTTTCATGATTTCGTGGCTTAATCCTAACAGTGAAGATAGAGATCTGGGTTTGAATGACTACCATCACTTAGGAGCAATGGCTGCTATAGACCAAGTTTCGAAAATCATACCTCATACTCATATTCATTTAATGGGTTATTGTTTGGGTGGCACTTTAGCCATGCTTACCGCAGCGGCTATGGCAAAAAATAAAGATCACAGACTGCAGACACTTACTTTACTTGCAGCACAAGGTGATTTTACTGAAGCAGGTGAATTATTATTATTTATTACGCGAAGTGAAGTATCTTTCCTCAAAAGCATGATGTGGGAACAAGGCTATCTGGATACCAAACAAATGGCCGGATCCTTCCAAATGCTGCGTTCCTACGATTTGATTTGGTCCAAAATGGTGCAAGATTACATGCACGGCACCCAAAGAGGTATGATAGCTTTACTAGCCTGGAATGCTGATGCTACACGCATGCCTTATAAAATGCATAGTGAATATTTGGAACAATTATTCCTCAATAATGATTTTGCAGAAGGTCGATACGTTATTGACGGTCATCATATAGTCGCTGAAAACATTCACGTGCCTACTTTTGTAGTCAGCACGGAAAAAGATCACGTAGCCCCTTGGAAATCAGTTTACAAAACCCATTTATTGATTAATGGCGATATCACTTTCGTTTTAACAAATGGTGGACACAATGCCGGTATCGTTAGTGAACCAGGACACCCGGATCGTTCCTACCATATTCGTGAACGAAAAAAAGACAGTGCGTATATCGATCCTATAACCTGGCGTAACCATGCTGATAAAATAGAAGGTTCTTGGTGGCTCGCTTGGCATGATTGGCTAGTACAACATTCTTCTAAAAAAATGGTTAAAGCGCGTGTACTTAATGATAAACTACCCGCAGCTCCTGGTGAGTATGTATTACAAAAATAAAGAGAAACGTAATGTACGAAAAAGATTATTATAAAATTATGGGGGTAGATCCTGGTGCTTCTGAAAAGGACATCAAGATTGCCTATAGAAAACTAGCTCGAAAATACCACCCAGACATTAGCAAAGAACCCAATGCTGAAGAGCGTTTTAAAGAGATGGGGGAAGCTTATGAAGTATTGAAAGATCCGGCGAAACGCGCTGAATACGATCAATACCGACTTTATGGTCAGCAAACCAACCAAAGAACCCAACATTCTCAAGGATTCAATGAACAAGGACCACAGTTTCAATATGGCGGAGATTTTGATGGCGATCTGTTTGAATCTTTATTTGGGCATTCACGTTATCGACAACAACCTATGAGCGGACAAAATTATCAAGGCTCTTTAACTATCAGCTTAGAAGAAGCTTTTTCCGGAACCATGAAACAAATTCAAGTTCCTGCTGAAGATAATCCTGCTAAAGTACAAACGTTAAAAGTAAAAATTCCAGCAGGTATAAAGTCCGGTCAGCAAATAAGACTATCAGGACAAGGCGGCAGCGGAGCTCATGGTGGCGCCCGAGGCGATATCTTGATCACAGTCACGGTCAATAAACACCATTTATTCGATGTTATAGATAATGATATTTATCTTACGCTGCCTATTACGCCATGGGAGGCTGCCTTAGGAACGACCATTGTAGTACCAACTTTATCTGGAAAAATTGATTTAAAAATTCCTGCTGGCTCTCAAGGTGGGCAAAAATTACGTATTAAAGATCGTGGCCTACCTGGAAAAACGCCCGGCAACCAATACGTCTTATTAAAAATAAGCACCCCTCCAGCGCACACTAAAGAAGCGACCGAACTGTATCAAAAAATGGCTGAAGTAATGCCATTTAATCCACGTGAAAAAATGGGAGTCTCCTCATGAGTAATGACAGCATAATAACTGGCGTGATAATCGAAGAAACTGTCACTTATTCTGTCGTGGAAGTATGTGATCGCTATCATATTCCTGAACAACTAGTGGAAGAAATGATAGAGCATGGTTTATTTGATGTACCATCCAATAATGTAAAAACCCTGGTCTTACATCAAAAGGATTTACAAAAAATTGAATCGGCAATGCGTTTACATCAGGACTTGGGAATTAATCTGCCTGGAGTGGCATTGGCTTTGGATTTATTGGAACAATTGGAAAATCTGAGTAAAGAGCTGGATGTATTACGGCGCTATAGTAAATAGCTTGAGCCATGGCACATTGCCGTCAGGTTAAGAGAATTATAGTATGAAATAAGTTCTGATTATCCATTTTCCACCCGATACGTCATCCAGAGCGAAGCGAAGGATCTTCTCTTCGGTTAGCACAGATGTGGCTTGAGAGAAGATCCTTCGCTTCGCTCTGGATGACGTGCAGAGAGAAAGCTTCCTTAGCCTGACCGCTATGGGTCATAGCCCAAGCTATATCAGATGTCCATCAGGCATAATAAAGAGTTTAAGAATCCCTAGGCATATAATCAGGTAAATCCTTAGGATAACAACCTCTAATAGTCCGAAAAAATTCCAGAATATGTGCAAAATCCTGAACTATATCCCCAGATGGCTTAAAAGGCTTAGCAATTCTTATTTCCTTACTAGGATAATCAAAACCTATCATAACTATGGGCACATTAGCTTGAAAGGCCATATGATAAAAGCCCTCTTTCCAACGACTCACTTGCCTGCGCGTGCCCTCAGGAGTTATTGCCAGTCGCATTGTTGGTGACTCTTTAAATAACTGTGTGATTTGCTCTACTAAATGCCCTGATTTGGACCTATCTACCGGGATTGCGCCGATAAAATTCAATAAAGATACAAAGGGAAACCTAAATATCTGACTTTTCGCTAAAAACCGTATTTTGATACCTAAAGAAAAACGGGCTACCAAGCCTATCACCATATCCCAGTTGCTCGTATGCGGGGCTACGATAATTATGTATTTTTTCTCATCAGGCAAGGCCCCTACAAGCTTCCAACCCATTAATTTCAATAAGATACTGCTTAAAAAACGCATAAATTGACCTCGGACTCATTACCTGTCTTTGCTTCAAAGCAGCGCTCTGCGCAAAGACAGGTGGATTAATGCATTATTACAAATATAGACTAATATTAAAGGTAGAATAACAAATAAATGGGTGCATTATGAAAAAGAAGGATTATGCTACTAATTTCTCTAACCCAATTCTACTTTCAGCTATATATTTCGGTTTATTATCTGTAGTCGGTACCATACTCATCAATGCCTTACTAAGTATCCTTGATGTACAACAAATTGTGCCCTTATACAAGGCGATACTTTGGGGAATGATCGTCGCATCCTGCACTGGTGCTTGTTTCGGCGTACAGATAGTTAATTGCAAAGCGCCCTATAAACTCAAAACTTTTTTAATTGGTTTTCTAATGGTTTTAGCCACCCTACCTATATTTGATCTGGGTATATTACTATTAACGCAAGAAGAACACAGTGTTATTTTCGATTTACACGATTGGCCGAGTTTTATAGCTACTTTTTTTTCCGTACTAGGCTATAGTTATGCACTTTTTGGCTTCCCTCTTGCCATTGCCTCAGGCTTGGCAGCTATGTATTTACGATCCATCTTGGTTTACAATGTGCTGGACACACACTTAACAGAAAATGAGAAAAAAAATCCAGGAAGGCGCAGAAAAGTGGCGGAAAAAACACCGAGTTGAAATCCCATACGTAGGTAATAATGCAGTATCTTAATAATAAAAATAAACTGATTGAATTAATGGCTAATGGTGCATTATTAATCACCCCCAATAATCGCTTAAGCTCAACTCTTTTACAGTATTACTTTGAACAATCCAGCAGCCCTACAGTCGATAAACCAAGCTGTATGCCCTACGCGACTATGTTATTGCATGCCTATAACAAACTAAAAGCTCTTAATCCAACACACATTTATCCTACACTTTTAAACAGCACACAAACCCAACATTTATGGCGGACGCTATTACAAAAAGACAGTAGCTGCACTTATAGCGATGGCCTACTAAAAGCCGTAATGCAGGCTTGGGAATATTGTTTACACTGGCAAATAGAACCCGATAATTCCGCATTTAATTACACGCCTCAAACGCAACAATTCCAGATATGGTGGCAAACCATTCATGATTTCTTAGATCAACACGCTCTTATTTGTGAACAACAATTGATTCCGCAATTGCTAAGCGCCAAACAGAATCTTTTTGATAAACCCGTAATTTGGTGTTGTTTTGATAGTATTACGCCACAACAAAAAGCTTTGCAAACTCATCTTAATTTGCAAGAAATCGATCACTATTTTTATGATCTTCCAGACGCCCAAACAGCCACTCAATTGTTCAGCGCAGCAGATACCAAGCAAGAATACCAACAATTAATTTCGTGGCTTAAACTCCAATTAGAACAAGGCAAACAAAATATTGGCGTAGTCATTCCCGACTTACAAGACCAGGCACGCGGAGTGCAGCGCCTGATGCAGGCTCATTTTGATTCCTCTGTCATTGATATTTCTCTTGGACAAAGTTTGGGTGAGTTTCCGCTAATTGCACAGGCCTTAATGTGTTTACACATCCAGGAAGAATCAATAACACCAAACCAATCTGCATTATTATTACAATCGCCTTATATAGGTAATGCCCAAGAAGAATTTTTAGCCCGTTCACAATTCTTGCAAGATAATTATTTAATGCAAGAACCCAGTCTTTCTTTAAAGCAATTAATTGTGGAATTGCACAAGCAAGCGCCTAAACTTGCTCAAATACTAGAACGTATACATCCTTATCCAGAATCCGCATTTATAAATGATTGGATTACGCTTTTTCAACACCGACTTAATTTACTAGGCTTTCCTGGTGATTCTGGATTAAATTCAGAAAATTACCAATGTTATAATCGCTTTACCGCAGTCTTCGATGAATTCAGACAGCTTGCACTCATCACAGCTCAATTAACTAAAACTCAAGCCTTAGATGCCTTTACAAAACTCATTAATAACACTATCTTTCAAGCCCAAAAAACTAAGGCGCCTATACACATCTGCGGCCTTTTGGAAGCTTCAGGTTGTGAATTTGATAGTTTATGGGTAATGGGTTTAACCGATAATTGTTTACCACAAAAAGTACGCCTTAATGCCTTTATCCCAACACAAATGCAACGCGATTTAGAAATGCCGCATTGCCTACCGGCTAAAGAATTGCAATTTGCACAAGAAACATTACAACGCTTACGCAATGGCTCCAAACAAGTAGTATTTAGTTACTCTGAGCTTACAGGAGATAATCCCAATATTCCTTGTGCTTTAATCAATTCCTTTCCTCAAATGTCACGTCTGGAACTACCAACGCCGACTCAAGAACAAATAACGTTAATCCCTATAACAGAAACTTATAAGCTACCTTTAAAGATTCAAGAAACTATTTCAGGTGGCACAAGCTTACTTGCCAATCAAGCTCAATGCCCCTTCAAAGCCTTTGCCGAACATAGGCTCAAAGCAAAACCACTTCCACCTGCTAATGAAGGTTTAGGACATTTAGAAAAAGGCCAAGTAATTCACAAAATTATGGAATTAATTTGGACCAGTGTCGGTACTCAAGAACAATTAATTCAATTAAGTGCCGATGCTTTGGATGCACTCATTGAAACATCCATTCACAAAGCACTGCGTGAAATTAATTTTATTTCCCACATAATTCAAGAAATTGAATTAATACGCTTAAAACGTCTGGTTTTATCCTGTTTGGATTGGGAAAAACAACGCGAAGCATTTAGCATTTGTGCTTTAGAACAATCTTATAAAATAACTTTAGCGGGCTTGGAATTTAAAGTTCGAGTGGATCGTCTGGATCAAGTAGGCGATAACAAATGGCTTATCGATTATAAAAGCAGTCTTCCATCAAGCAAACCATGGAATGAAGAACGACCGTTGGAACCGCAGCTACTCTTGTATGCTTTATTAGATGAAAAAATTAATACTTTATTATTAGTGCAATTAAAAACAGGTCAATTTTCCTGTAGTGGCTTTTCTGAAGAAAAGCATAATAACAAAGGAATTAGCACGATAAAAAACACCAGCTGGGAAGAATGTAAAACCACCTGGAGGCAACAATTAACGCTATTAGCAGAAGAATTTCAACAAGGTCATTGCCCACCGCAACCTGCAAATCCAAGCATTTGCCATCATTGTGATTTTAATAATTTGTGCCGCATTTAGGGCCTGTTGACATTTCACCCGCCGCCTACGTGCCACGGCTTGTCCGCGGCATCCAGTAGATGCTCAAATGAAAACTGTACTATTTAATTCATTGATTAATAGGGTCTGTTGACAATTTTGTTCCCGACGTCCCGCGGCTTGTCCGCGGGATCCAGTTAGATCTTGATTGATACGACCAGTCTCTGACTTATTCAAATTCCCTGGATCCCGCGGACAAGCCGCGGGACGTCGAGCTTGAAAAGATGAATTGTCAACAGACCCTATCAACAGACCCTAGAGTGTGTTTCTTAAGAAATATCAGTTACTATAGCCGCAAGAACCTATTATTTTTTTATAGTTAAGGAGAACTGAATGAAAAAAGATGTACTTAAACTAATTATGAACCTCTCAGCGGCCTCTTTATTAGTGCCACAACTTGTATACGGTTATGATCTCATTAAACCGATAATCAAAAATAAAGGCGAATACATGCAGCTCGCATCAACAAAAAAGATGCGTTTTTTATCTGGCCATGTACCCAATACTGATGGATCAAATGCAGTAGCTCCTTTAGCAAAAGATAAAATTCTTAAATTATCTATAGTCCTTGCTTTAAATAATGAAAAGCAACTTGATGAAAAACTATTAGCAATAACTGACCCAAATCATCCCGAATACCAACATTTTTTAAGTCAATCAGAATTTATCGATCAATACGCTCCAACTTCAGAACAAGTAAAAAACGTTAATGACTTTTTAACAAAAAATGGAATGCATGTTGAATCTATTTCATCAAACAAAATTATTATTCATGCTAGCGGTTCAGTAGGTACTATAGAAAAAATATTTAATACCAAATTATTTTCATATATTGATAATAAAGGTACCAGTTATTACGCGCCTGCTTATGAACTTCAAGTAGATAACAATTTAAATATTATTAGCGTCTTAGGATTAGAAAATCGCATCAAAGCGCATCCTAATTATAAAGTACTAAAAAATAATTTAGCTGGAGCAACTAAAGGATTAACGCCAGCTAATATTAAGACTGCTTATTCTATCTCATCTAACTTAAATGGCTCAGGACAAACTTTAGCTTTGTTTGAACTGGATGGATATACCGCTTCTGATATTACGGCCTATGAAAAAGCATACAATCTTCCGCAAGTTCCTTTGCAAAATATTTTAGTTGACGGGGTAACTGGAACTCCTTCTTCTAGTGAGGGACCTGGTGAGGTAACTCTTGATATCGAACTTATGGCTGCTTTGGCACCTGGAGCATCCAAAATTCTTGTTTACGAAGGACCTAATAGTAGTTCTGGTTTGGTAGACACCTATAATCGGATAGCAACGGATAATTTATCTAAATCCATTAGTACTTCTTGGGGACTGGATGAAAAAGATGCTGGCTCCATAGTTCAAGCTGAGAATCCCATTTTCAAACAAATGATTGCTCAAGGACAAATCCTGTATGCAGCAGCTGGAGACGCAGGAGCTTATGATGATGGAAAAAATCTAGGGGTAGACGATCCTTCTTCACAACCTTTTGTCGTTGCTGTCGGTGGAACCAGATTAACTACTAATACCAATGGTAGTTATGCCAGTGAAACTACATGGGCATCTGGCAATGGACCTGGCGGTCAAGGTGGTGGGGGCGGTATTAGCTCGGTTTGGAGTATCCCACAATGGCAGCAAGGAGTAATCAAATCCGGTTCATTAGGCTCCACTACTATGAGAAATACCCCAGATCTTGCCTTAGATGCAGATCCTAATACTGGCTATGCTATTTATTATAAAGGACAATGGACCGTTTATGGCGGAACAAGTTGTGCTGCACCCTTATGGGCCGCTTTTACGGCATTAGTAAACCAACAACGCAGCACTAATGGACAAGCAGCTTTAGGTTTTATTAATCCAACTATCTACGCTTTAGGACAAAGTGCTAACTACGCTGCAACCATGCATGATATTAAGGATAATAGTACTAACTTACATTACCCCGCGATACAAGGTTATGATCTTGCCACAGGTTGGGGCTCATTTATTGGCGATGCTTTAATTAACAACCTTGCAAACGGTAGTAATCCTGCTCCGACGTGCACTCATGCTAATCCAACTGTAAACATTAGTCCTGCATCGCAACAATCACCTGCAGGAAAAGCTTTAAGCTATCAACTAAATGTTACTAATAATGATACCGCTGCCTGCACTGCATCCACCTTTAATTTGGCGGCTGTAGTTCCTAGTGGATTTAGTAATTCACTAAGCCAAAACAGCTTGAATGTGTCACCTGGTTCTAGTGCAACTGCATCAATTCAGGTAACTTCTGGTTTAAGTGCTCCAGCAGGAAATTATTCATTTTCAGTAAGTGCAGTTAATGGCGGCGCATCCACTTATAAAAATACTGGGTCAGCAACGTATATTGTGAGCTCCTCGCAAAGTCAGTACAGTCTGAACGTGGATCCTCAAAATGCTACGTTCCCTTATGATTCGTATCAATATGCGAAATTTAAGTTCACCTTATTAAGTGGTAAACAAGTTATTCCCTACACAACCATTAATTTATCGGTTACTGGGCCACAAATATCTTGGAGCACCAGTTTTTCAACGGGCTATAATGGTGAAGTAAAATACTATCTTTACTTGAATCAATCTATTCCTAAAGGCAGCTACCAAATGAATGCCACTGCTCAATATAATGGACATCCTATTTCTGGGGGAACGCGTTTCACTATTAACTAACGAAAACCCTAAGGTACATTCACCCTTATCTCTACGCCCCGTGGCTTATCTACGGGGTATATTGATTTCTCAAACAAACCGTGTACGGTAGAACTGGTTTTCATGGTTGCGCATTAAAGCGGAATGCTTAATAATAATCAAATAATCTAAACTGGAATTAATATGACACTCACATTGCGCGCAAACCAAATTTTTAGCTGTGCACTGATCGTATCCCTACTTACAAGTTGCTATCGACCACCCTATAACAATTTCAAACCCGATAAACCAGTAACCCGTAAGGTACTTGGAGGAACAGCTGTTGGTGTTGGAGTTGGTGCGATTGCAGGATCAATGACAGCAAATCTTGCTACAGGAATAGTTGCAGGAGGAGTTATCGGTGGCGCGGTTGGTGCGGTAATTGGGCTACAAAAAGAAAGTAAGCCACATATCAGAAAAGAATTGAAAAAGTGTGATATTCAATACATACAATACGGGGATACTCATACACTTATAATACCCATTGATAAATATTTTATTTTTAATAGTGCAAGACTGAATGAAAATCGCTATATGTCCCTATTAAATATTATTAAACTACTGCGCTTTTATCCGGACAGTCCCATTTATGTAGCAGGATTTTCAGATAATGTAGGCACGCGTTATCATAAAAATGAATTATCTCAAGCACAGGCAGAAACGATGATGACCTATCTTTGGGCCAATGATATCGCTGCCAAACGCTTGAAAGCAGAAGGTTATGGTGAAAAGGACGATATAGCGGATAATAATTGGATTCATGGCAGTGCTATGAACCGACGCATAGAAATCCAATGGTTTAGTGGTATCACACCACTATGTTGTAAAGAACCAGCTGTTGTAGGTGTAATGAAATAATGCTGTCACGATTTATTGGTGGAATACTTTTAATAGTCGGAACCTCTATTGGCGCCGGCATGCTTGCCTTACCGGTAGCAAATGCTGCCACAGGATTTTGGCAATCGTCTATTTTTCTTTTTCTAGTCTGGGCATTTATGACCCTAGGCGCCTTTTTTATTCTGGAAGCCAATTTGTATTTATCCAGAGGCAAACACATGGTGTCCATGGCTGAAGCCACTTTGGGCAATTATGGTTTACTAGCTGCCTGGGTAAGTTACTTGTTTTTGTTATACACTCTACTATCTGCCTATATTTCTGGTGGCGCAGATATTCTATCCAGCCTGGTCTTACAACTAGGAATTCATCTACTGGATTGGCAAGCCAGTTCCCTGTTTACTTTATTTTTTGGATTAATAGTTTACGGCGGGATTCATTGGGTCGATTATACCAATCGCATGCTGATGTTTGGCAAATTAGCTATTTATGCTCTTTTAGTGGTTCTCATTACGCCTCATATTCAATGGCATCATTTTGAAAATGGTAATGTCAGAGCTATGAGCAGCTCGATAATGATTTTAATCACTTCATTTGGTTTTGCCATTATTGTTCCCAATCTTAGAGATTATTTTGATGACGATATTAAAACCCTCAAAAAAGTAATTCTTATTGGCTCTTTAATTCCATTATTCTGTTATATCGCCTGGGATGCGGTGATTATGGGGGCTATCCCCTCAAGCGGGCCCGACGGTTTAACCAATTTAATGCAGAGCACTCATACCACCAGTGATTTGGCCAAATTGTTGTCGCATACGGTGCATAATAAAACTATTAGCGCCCTGTTTTCCTTTTTCACCTCAATTTGTATGTTAACTGCCTTTTTAGGTGTGTCACTGTGTTTATACAGCTTTCTGGCTGATGGTTTAAAACTCAGACAACATGGAAAACACGGTTTAGGCTTATTTTTATTAACTTTTTTACCCCCCTTACTCATAGTTATTTATTATCCCGGGGCTTATATACATGCTTTGGGTTACGCTGGTATCTTTTGCATCATATTGCTGCTACTATTGCCGGCACAGATGTGTTATTACGGCAGAAAGCATTATAAGTCCGTATACTATGTTCCTGGGGGCAAAGTAACACCCTGGATTATTATTAGTCTTTCAATTATTTTATTAATTAATGAAATTTGGGGTCTGGTGACCTGAGGTATCCCCACCTTTTTGAACCCAATCGAAGCTCCCTTCTCCCGCTTGGCGGGAGAAGGTGCCCCGAAGGGGCGGATGAGGGTGGTGACGGTAATGAAATTTTTTGTCAATGCCACTTTGCCAAGCCCAGTATGTTAAGATTTTCTAATTCCGCAGGATATAATATTTGCTGGCCTTGCTCTAAATACTGGGTTTGTCAGCTTACGTTTGCTTGTCTGTATAGAGGTATCATAAAACCGGGCAGTTTATTAGCTCGTTACACCAATCATAATATAAAGTTGCATTTAAAATACATCTTTAGTATAATACACCTTATGTTGGACACTCCAAAGGTGCATATCATGCCAGTAACTCATAAGCCTGCCAAAACCATCAGTGATAAAATTGCCTTTGGTCTGGTGAAATTTTTCCGTTTTTTTGCAGATACTTTTTTTCAAAAACGTTATGGCAATCGAGCCATTGTGCTGGAAACAGTCGCCGCTGTACCTGGTATGGTGGGAGCTGCTTTGCTGCATTTACGTTGCTTAAGGAAAATCAAAAATGATGAGGGTTGGATTAAAATTTTATTGGATGAAGCAGATAATGAGCGAATGCATTTGATTACGTTTATGTATATTGCCAAGCCCAATTGGTTTGAACGTTTTATTATCTTTACAGCGCAAGCTATTTTTGTAGTGTTGTATCTATTGATGTATGTTTTTTCTTCAAAAACAGCACATCGTTTTGTCGGTTATCTTGAAGAAGAAGCCGTTGTTAGTTATACCCATTATTTACAGGAACTGGATGAAGGTCGCATTGAGAATGTCCCAGCTCCTGATATTGCTAAAACTTATTGGAGACTAGCCTCCGATGCGCGATTACGTGACGTACTTTTAGTAGTGCGTGATGATGAGGTAGAACATCGGGATGTCAATCATCAATTAGCGGACAAGCTAGCAAACGAACGTACTCTGTTAACTCAATTGAAACCAGATTCTATCAACAATATAAGCGGTAAAGAATCACAGGATCTTTGAGGACAGCATAAGGATGTATCATTATGAGATTTGAATACAATGAGTTACTTTGTTACAAAAAAACAGAAATTGACAGCCATGGAAAACTAAAATTTTTCCTGGAAAAACACAGTACTAAAGAAGGAACCTGGGGTAAGCTTTCTTTGCATGAGGGAGCAATTGATTTTGTATTTTTAAATGGTGAAGGCACAGAATTATCACGTGATCGAATCAATGAAGAGCATCCCCAAATAATGATTCCTGCTGCAGCGTGGCATAAAATTATTCCCGTAAGTGAATCATTTAAAGCAACCCTTGAGTTTTATTGCATACCCCAACGTTACTTCAATAAAAAATACGGTCTAAGTACCGTGCACAATGATTTGTTATATGTTTATCAAACTTATCTGCGGCATTTACAAAGCGCATCAATTCTTGATGTAGGCTGCGGTTCAGGCAGAAATTTACTGTATTTAGCAAAAATGGGACATCGTGTAAAAGGGATAGATCACAACCAATCGGCACTAGAGACCACCCAGGATATCGCTCAAAAAGAAGCATTGTCTGATGTAGTCGTTCAATTACACGATTTAAATCAACCCTTGAATCTTGAGCCAGAACATTATGATTTAGTACTCTCAACCGTCACGCTGCAATTTTTAAATCCAGATCGTATTCCAGTCCTGATCACTGAACTTCAAGAGGGGACTAAAATAAATGGATATCATTTTCTAGTCTTTCCTATCCAATCAGAGCTTTATCCATTCCCTGATTTCTTCACGTATCTTCCACAAAAAGAAGAGATTTATCATAGGTACCAAGACAGTGGGTGGTCTATACTGGAATATAAGGAATCAGTAGGTCATTTGCACAAGCAAGATGCATCAGGAAAGCAGATCCCAGGTTTGTTTGGTATTTTGCTCGCGCAAAAAACTGGATGATGCATAGTCTGTAGCAAGGAGGGCTATGAAGTCTGCTTATCGAAGCAGGATTCACATATGCCGTGTCTATACTCCTGCCCCAATCTTCCTGCTAAAACCTTACTGCTCTAGTGGTTTGATGTTTAATAATACGGACAGCTCAGGTTTGTTGTACACTACATCCGCTAAAGTATAGCGCTCTAAAACCCCCATAAAAGCAGATTGAGCTTCATGTAATACACCTTTTAACTTGCATACAGGAGCAATACAGCAATTAGCTTTTGCTTTATTAAAGCAAGGCACTAAATCAAAATGAGGCTCCAATTGAACAATTAATCGACCTAAATTAATGGCCTCAGGCTGCGATGCCATTAAAATACCACCGTTTTTCCCACGGATGGTTTTAATCAACCCAAGCTTGGCTAAATTATGAATGATTTTAACCATGTGATGGTTTGATATACCATAAGCTTCGGTAATGTCTCTAATCGTGCAGGATTCGTTTCTAAGAGTGATATAAATCAAAGCGCGTAATGAATAATCGGTAAATTGCGTAAGTTGCATCATTAATCCCTAATTGGTTGTTGACTATGATTTCTTTTTATAAGATTCATTATTGTGATTAGCATTATGAACATAATTATCTGCAAAATCATTGGAACTTTTGAGTTTCTTATTAAAATAAGAAAGAGATGAGAGTGGGGGGTGATTTAAATTTCGTTTATTATGCTGCCTTTCTGAGGGCTCAGAAAGCCTTCTTTCTCTGCTTAATAATGCATTGATTTGAGGCGCATTAGATTTATGACGCTGACAAGAAGGTACAAAATCAATGGCTTTTACCCATAAAGCTGCTTTGTATTCTTCGGTGGATAGTGCCTTTTTTAACTTATTCAGAAATAAGTTAACCACGTCGAGAGAATTACTGTTTGCGGCATGATGCATGGGCGTGAAGCCTCCGACATTGGGCTTTAAGAGTAAGTCGTGATAATCACTTTGGCTTATCCAGTTATCTGTTATAGCCTTGCATACTTGATTAAAATAAGCCTGAGTATTTTGATAGTTCCCTGAGTTAAGTACTTCATGCAAGGGCGTGAAGCCTGCGGCATTGGGCTTTAAAAGTAAGTCGTGATAATCACTTTGGCTTATCCTGTTATCTGTTATAGCCTTGCATACTTCATTAAAATAAGCCTGAGTATTTTGATGGTTTCCTGATTTAAGTGCGTCATGCAAGGGCGTGGAGCCTGCGGCATTGGGCTTTAACAATAAGTCGTGATAATCACTTTGGCTTATCCAGTTATTTCTAACCGCATCGCATACTTCTTTAAAATAAACCTGCATGCTTCGAGAGTCACCGTATATTAATATCTCGTGCAAGGGTGTGAAGCCATTTTTGCAGGCTTTAGTTAACAAGCTTACAAACACGTCTTTACCTAATTGATTGGCTTTATTTAGTAATAACGCCATTAATTTAATACATTTTTCCTTTGGTTGATTGGTGGTCATTTTAAAAGGGAGATGTAAAGCATCAATAAGGTGACTGCAATTGTTTGAGCTTAGCTCCAGCATGGATTGGGTATCCAAATTATTGATACTGAGTGTTACCTGAGTTTCGTCTGATTTATCAGTAATATATGCCAGAATGGCTTTGTGGGCTGCGTAGGCCAATGGTGTTCTGTACAAAGATTGTTACCCTAAAGCAAATTGATATATTTTACAGCGTAATCAGTATAAATCCAAGTTTAATTTGAACAATATGGCCATAATTTAAGATGACGCCTGTCTTATTCAGATACAATCACAAAGACACGCCAATGGCGACCAGGCATTATTTTTTTGCTTCGTCTTCTTTTAAAAATAGGGCGTGTTTACAATTCAATTTTCTACGTCCCGCGGCTTGTCCGCGGGATCCAGTCGGTTCTGGATTTATGCAACAAGACTTTGCTTTATTCAAAATCTCTGGATCCCGCGGACAAGCCGCGGGACGTAGGCCCTGAAAAAATGAATTGTAAACACGCCCTAGGTTAGCGTTTCTTTATGCCTAATGCAGACATTAGCGCTCGCATTATATCGCGTACTATTTGACGAACAATTTGGCGAAACAAAGTATTGTTAGTTACCGCGGTGACTATAGAGGGGCCACTGGATTTTTGATTGTCTGTTTCAGTTGCAGTGGATGGTTCACTAGTTGTTTGTGCTGCCAGGATTTCTTTAGCAGAATTAGTTTCAAGCCGCGTACTGTACTTGGAATACAGCATTGATTGAGTAGCAAGCTGGGTAAGCTCTGGCTCTGTTAAAATCCCCATGCGTGATTCTGGGGCTCTAATCAGGCATTGAATTAATGGTGTAGGTTGTCCCTTACTGTCCAAGCAGCTAAATAAGGCTTCCCCGATACCTAAATCTGTCAGCAATTGCTCCGTTTGATAGTATTTAGAAGGAGGGAAATTTTGTGCGACGAGTTTCATAGCTTTTCTGTCTTTTGCTGTGAAAGCCCGCAGAGCATGTTGTACTTTTAAGCCCAATTGGCTTAAAACACTCTCAGGTATGTCATTAGGTGTCTGCGTACAAAAAATCAAACCCACACCCTTGGAACGGATTAGTTTAACTATAGTATCCAACATTTGAAGTAAGGCTTTACTCGCATTACTAAAAATCAAATGTGCCTCATCAATAAATAATATTAGTTTTGGTTTGTCCGGATCGCCTAACTCAGGCATTTTTCGGTACACATCTGATAATAACTTTAACATGAAGGTTGAAAACAATTTCGGTTTGTCTTGCATATTTAATAAGCGCAGAATTGAAATCACACCCAAACCTTGATCATTGGTACGCATTAAATCAAATACATCAAAAGCAGGCTCACCAAAAAACTCATCTGCGCCTTGGGTTTCTAATTCAATAATTTTACGCATGATGATGCCAGCAGTACTTGCAGCCACCCCGCCAAAACGCGCGGAAATTTTCCCATTTCCTTCATCCGTTTGTACAAATTGCAATAAACTTTTAAAATCTTCTAAATCGATCAATGGCATTTGTTCTTCTTTTGCATATTGAAAAAGAACGGTAACAACACCTTCTTGGGTTTCATTTACACCTAACATACGCGAAAATAATAGGGGTCCAAAATCAGTCACAGTAGCGCGCAGGATAACTCCAGGAGCAGACTCACTTAAACTGAGAAACTCAACTGGAAATGCGCGTGGTGTGAATTCTAAATGCAGAGAATTATTTCGTTCCTTGATGGCTGCCGTAGCCTCACCAGGCATTGCCAACCCTGAAATATCTCCTTTGATATCCATGACTAAACTAGGCACACCTGCTAAAGAAAGTTGTTCACTTAGAACTTGTATGGTTTTAGTTTTACCACTACCCGTTGCGCCAGCAATTAAACCATGGCGATTAAGGGATTTCAAAACCAGATTTACTGGTCCGTCAGCAAGCAATTTGCCATCAACCAAGATACCGCCCAGTTGTAATACTGGCAGCGTACCTGCCTGATAGGGCTTACGTAAATCATCGTACATGGAAAAATCCTAAGTAAAGACCACATAGTTTAAGTATAAACGAAATTGAATATTTCGATACTGGCCTGACGCTGATGATTGTTTGTATTAATATTCTATGCTGACAAAAACTGTCACTCCATACCCGTAAACTGGTTTTTTAACAGGAGGGTGATGCCATGCAATCAATACAGCCGTTGATGAAACATATAGAGGGTTTTAGTGTCAAAGGAGTAAGTGCCAGAACTCAAAACAGTGATGAATTTGATGAAAAAAAGGCTAAACTACCAAAACTTTGGCAGCAATTTTATGCCGCCGATTTAGCTACTAATCAAAAGATTTTTGGCGTTTATTCAGACTATGATTCTGATGCTAATGGCCTTTATACAGTGACTGTTGGAATTGCTTCAGACGAAACTTCTAGCGCTATTAAAGTGTCAACAGGCAATTATTTGGTTTTTCAAGCTAAAGGACCTATGCCGGCAATTGTAATTAAAA
>JBAZRP010000060.1:0-17652 GCA_041662885.1 Legionella sp. | reverse complement strand
CTTAATTCAGCACTTAAGTCTATGTCAGCTTGATCGAGAAAGGGTTTTATTATTTTATAATATTCTACAAGTTCGTTTTTTTGCTCATCCTTTAATTCATGAACGCACAGGTTTTGATTTTCTAAAGAATTTAATATTTTATAAAACTTAGAACTGGCAAGTTCTGCCTGATTGATTTTAAATGATGCTTTATCCGCCTCATCAATGCGCTTATGGATCCACTCAAGTCTCAATGCTAAGAATTTTGCATCTACAATAGTTAAGAGTTCTGCACCTTTAGCATCAAAATTAACCACTTTTCTCGAGTAATGGATTAAAAATTGATACAGGGGTTCGATCTGCTTCATCAGGGGAATGGATAAAGTACCTGGCTTTAGCATGGTATTGTCTTCAATTTTGTCAATTAAACCAAACAGAGTAGGTAACACTTCATACTTTAATTTTGTTAATTGATCGCAAATCCAATCTTGGGAGGTGCTGTTTAGTTTACCTATTTGATCCAGGATGCTCATAGAAAGAGTAATTACCTGGTTAATTATTTTGATGTAGTTCAATAATTTTAAAGAAACAAAAAAATCATTACCTTTTAAATCTTCCAGATTGTTCAATAAGCTCAAGGCAAGATTACGGTATTCCTCGATTTTTTCTCGATTGAGCGAGGGCTGGTCGGTGATTAACTGCGAGCTGTATTTTTGTATGAGTTGCGTGGCTTGTTGGATGTATGCGGGTAAAATACCACTAAATTGAGTAAGAAAAGTATAGTCTAAATCACCGCCGCTGGGTTGAAGTTGATTTACTGTGATTCCTGTTACCAAACCAACATTATAACTTATAGGATAAGTTTTAATGGCTTGGGCAAGTTGTTTTTGTTCTTCAGAATAATTTCCGGCTTTCTCCTGTACCTTTTTTAAAATTGGCAGCAAAACATTCAGTTCTTCAGCAAATATGCCGCGCAAGTCAACATCTAAATGCGTAAATAGTTGGCATGCTGTGTAGCCGTTGTGAATCGTTTTGGTATATAAAGGTACAACATGAGAACTGATTGCCTGCAGACTATTTGTGTTTATTTTTTCCAGGTCCTGAAAAGATAATTTTGCATAATACAGTGCGTTGATCAATTTTTTTATTTGCGAGACATTATCTGGCTCTAGCTCAAAATTAGAAAAAGGCACAGTATTTTTTTTATAGCTGTCAAAAAAAGAACGCACATCGGGATTAAAATAATCACTTTTAAGCGTTTCTATTGATTTGATAATTGCTGAATTTAAATGTTCAGAAATTTTATCTTCTTTGAATTTATCAACATAGCCTACTAGCCAATCAATCATTAATGTACCAAAATTGCATAGTGATAGTTGTGGATAGTATATGTGTTAATAATTAAGTCAAGATTGACTGGCTTCTTTGTTTTGTTGATAATTGCTAATAATGTCCACGTCCCGTGTTTTACTTAGTTAAGGACCTTAATAGAAAGTTCTAAAACAAAATCGGCAACTCCCTCGGGCTTAGTAGTATAATTCGTGTAGGCTTTTATACTAATTGGCTTATTAATACGCTGCCCAGTAATTTTCGATTCTTCTATCATAGCTTTAACCGTTTCTCCCATGGTGCTTACAAAATACACATCAGATTCGGGTCTGACTAAAAATTGAGCTCGAAATGATTTAAATACCAGCGATACTTTACATTTGGCCAAATCAGCATGATAAAAACCATGTAAACCGCCAGCTAAATCTGCTCCGACCGATAAGGCACCAAAATACATGGAGTGCAAATGATTACGCGTTCTTCTATTCAATGGCAGGCAGATAATGATATCACTATCGGTAAGTTTAATAAGGCGCGGTTTGACATAAGCTATCATTGCGACTTTAAAAGTACCAAAGTACCAAAGGAAAAATTTAAAGCGGGTAAAAAGACTCACAGACCCTCCTTGTGCTCAGTATATTCCAACACTATTAACAGAGTTATCCACAGAAATTGGGGATAAGATATTTTATATAATTAATTAAAGAGTGAGGAAATACAATAGCTTAAGCAACTTAATTGCAATAAGTTATCGAAAATTATTATTTGGAATTATTTTTATCCACAGGGCTGTGAATAAATAAAAAAAAACTCGAAAAAATATTCTAGCATAATAAATTTGGAATACTAGCGATTTTTTAATTTTTTTTCAGAATGTTTCAAGAACTCTGTCATTTCTGCTTTCGCGGGAATGACAGAGTTGGATGAACAATACCATTTCATTTGTTTTCTTAATAAACCAAGGTTATACTTCTTCCTTTTTGTAAGTAATCTATGCACAGCATCAGCATACGTGGCGCACGCACTCATAATCTTAAAAATTTAAATCTCGATTTGCCACGAGATAAATTGATAGTAATTACTGGACTCTCAGGATCTGGTAAATCTTCTTTGGCTTTTGATACTTTATACGCCGAAGGTCAAAGACGTTATGTTGAATCTTTGTCCGCTTATGCGCGTCAATTTTTATCCATGATGGAAAAACCCGATGTGGATTCAATTGAAGGTTTATCCCCAGCAATTTCTATCGAGCAAAAGGCGACCTCTCATAATCCGCGTTCAACAGTTGGTACTATTACTGAAATTTATGATTACTTACGATTGCTCTATGCACGTGTTGGCGAGCCGCGTTGTCCTACGCATCATATTAGTTTGCATGCCCAAACTATTAGTCAAATGGTTGATCAGGTTTTATCTTTGCCAGAAAATACCAAGGCCATGATTTTAGCGCCAGTAGTTCGCGAGCGTAAAGGGGAGCATGTGCAGTTGTTGCAGCAATTACAAGCTCAAGGCTATGTGCGTGCGCGTATTGATGGTGAGTTATGTGAATTAGATTCACCACCTAAATTAAGTTTAAGAATCAAACATACTATTGAAGTAGTGGTAGACCGCTTTAAAGTCAAACCAGAAATGGCCCAACGTTTAAGTGAATCTTTTGAGAATGCTTTGAATTTATCGGAAGGTTTGGCCCTAGTTGTATCCATGGATAATTCATTTGATGATTTGGTGTTCTCTTCAAAATTTGCCTGTCCTGAATGCGGTTATAGTTTAAGTGAGCTCGAGCCTAGATTATTCTCCTTTAATAATCCTATGGGTGCTTGTCCTTCTTGTGATGGTTTAGGAGTGGATCAGTTTTTTGATCCCGACCGAGTCGTACATGATGCCACTGCGAGTTTAGCAGATGGTGCAATTCGGGGATGGGATAAGAAAACCAGCTATTATTTTAGCATGCTCGATGCCTTGGTCCGCCATTATGGTTTTGATGTAAATACTGCATTTTGTGATCTCACTGAAAAAATGCAGCAAATAATTCTTTATGGTAGCGGTAATGAAGCAATTGAATTTCATTATCATAGACCTCAGGGTGGCCATCTAACCAAGACGCACAGTTTTGAAGGCATCATTCCGAACATGCAAAGACGTTATCGTGAATCCGATTCGGGTATGGTACGTGAAGAACTGGCAAAATATTTATCTTCACGCCCTTGTCCTAGTTGTAAGGGAGCGCGCTTGCGTGAGGAAGCACGAAACGTATTTATCAATGATAAAAACTTACCGGAATTGACCGCCTATCCCATAGAACAGGCTTATGCATTTTTCAAAACCTTGCACTTGCCCGGGTATAGAGGTGAAATTGCTACCAAAATTAATAAAGAAATAGTTGAGCGTTTGGGGTTTTTGGTCAATGTAGGTTTAGAATATTTGTCCTTAACGCGAAGTGCTGAAACTTTATCGGGGGGAGAGGCGCAAAGAATTCGTCTTGCCAGCCAAATTGGATCCGGTTTAGTCGGAGTTATGTATATTCTTGATGAGCCATCAATAGGGTTACATCAACGGGATAATGATCGCTTATTGCAAACCTTAATGCATTTGCGTAATCAAGGGAATACAGTCATTGTGGTTGAACACGATGAAGATGCGATTTTAAGTGCTGATTATGTCTTGGATATTGGTCCTGGTGCCGGAGTGCATGGCGGCGAAGTAGTAGCGAGCGGAACACCAGCAGAAGTCATGGCTAATCCTGCTTCGTTAACGGGTCAATATTTATCAAAAAAACAACTAATAGAGATTCCAAAAACGCGCATTCCGCCTGATCCTAAACGAATGATTCATTTAAAAGGCGTCACTTGTAATAATTTAGCGGCAGTCGATGTGAGTATTCCTTTAGGTTTATTAACCTGTATTACTGGCGTTTCTGGTTCCGGAAAATCCAGTTTAATTAATGATACTTTGTATCCTCTAGCGGCAAATAGCTTAAATAGAGCAAATTTATTTATCCCTGGTAGTTTGCGTGCTATTAAAGGTTTAGAGTTGTGCGATAAAGTAATTGATATCGATCAAAGCCCAATCGGACGTACGCCACGTTCAAACCCTGCTACATATACTGGTTTGTTTACCCATATTAGAGACTTATTTGCCGCCACACCAGAATCAAGAGCTCGAGGTTATCAACCGGGTCGCTTTAGTTTTAACGTCCGTGGTGGTCGTTGTGAAGCCTGTGAAGGCGATGGTTTGATTAAAGTAGAAATGCATTTCTTACCGGATATGTATGTCTCTTGTGATGTCTGTCAGGGAAAACGCTACAACCGCGAGACTTTGGAAATTCATTATAAGGGAAAAAATATTCATGAAATATTGGATATGACCGTTGAAGATGCAACTACTTTTTTTACCGCCATTCCAGTATTAGCAAGGAAATGTCAAACCCTAATGGACGTAGGACTGTCCTATATTAAGCTAGGTCAAAGTGCAACAACCTTATCTGGAGGCGAGGCACAACGTATTAAGTTATCACGTGAGTTATCCAAACGCGGTACGGGTAGTACCTTATATATATTAGATGAACCCACAACAGGCTTACATTTTCATGATACCAAGCAATTATTAAAAGTATTATTCCGTCTGCGTGAACAAGGCAATACTATAGTAATTATCGAACATAATTTAGATGTGATTAAAACTGCCGATTGGATAATCGATCTTGGCCCTGAGGGAGGCAGCAAGGGCGGCAAGATAGTGGCAGTAGGGACTCCTGAAGAAGTGGCGCAATGTAAGGGCTCCTATACCGGTCACTTCCTAAAAAGAATACTCTGACGGCTCCTTGACAGTGGCGGCTTTGTGAGTCTATAACTAGTGTAGATTATCAAAAAAGGATGACAAAATGAGTAAATTCTTGATAGTACTACTCGTGTTTATTGGTCTATTAGTTATCTGGGCTATTAGTGTTTACAATAACTTAATCGCCTTAATCGAAGCTATTAATAATAATCAAAAACAAATAGATATCCAGCTAGACCGTCGTTTTAAGGTTTTTGAGTCCTTAATCGAAGCTGTCAAAAAATACATGGATTATGAAAAAACCACCTTAAAAGACGTGGTAGCGCTGCGTAATCAAGCCCAAGCTGCTAAAGCCGCAGGGGATGAAAAGGCTAGAATGGCGGCAGAAGATGGCATTTCGCAGATTGCATCTGGCTTAAACGTGGTATTTGAGCAATATCCAGATTTAAAAGCCAATCAAAACGTAATCCAGTTACAAGAAGAAATTGTTAACACTGAGAATAAATTAGCTTATTCAAAACAAGCCTTTAATGACAGTATTGAGCGTTATAATGCTAAGAAAAAATCTTTCTTTGAAGCAATGATAGTATCGTTCTTCGCTAATGCTTTGAACAAGCAATTTGATTACTGGGGCTTAGCCGAAGGTGAGGTGAAAGCGAAAGAAGACTATACGGTTAAATTTTGAGTTTAATGTATGAGTCTCTCGGACTACCACAGTTCACCAACTGATTGGCGTGAACAAATTAAGCAAAACGAGCGCAAGACTTTTAAAGTTATTGCTGCCTTTATTTTAGTTTATGTCTTGGTTGGTTTAACTGTCGATGTGGTAATTTTGCATTTATCTTATCCTAAAGCAGATCTGGGTTTGTTGTTTGGCGCTTTAGTTACATTTAAAGTAGTGCCTTATGCTACTTTGTTGATGTTAGCTTTTGCAGTTATTTCTATTTTCATTACCTATTCTTTTTACGACCGTATCATGCTTTTAGGTACGGAATACCATGAAATTACTCCAGAAACCGCACGAAACTTACAAGAACGGCAGTTATATAATGTAGTTGAGGAAATGAAAGTAGCAGCTGGTCTGCAATTTATGCCCAAGGTCTATATTATTGAAGCGGATTATATGAATGCTTTTGCTAGCGGTTATAGTGAAAAGTCAGCCATGGTTGCGATTACGCGTGGTTTAATGGAAAAATTAGACCGATCAGAAATGCAAGCGGTGATGGCTCATGAATTAAGTCATATCCGACATCATGATATTAAATTGACCTTAACGGTTGCTGTGCTGAGCAATATTTTATTAATCGTAGTCGATATGTTGTTTTATTCGGTATTTTTTAATAATCGCGATGAAAAACAAGACAATCGTTTAATGTTGGCGGTAATGATTTTGCGTTATGTTTTGCCGGTTCTTACTGTATTATTAGCTTTATTTTTAAGTCGTACCAGAGAGTATATGGCAGATGCGGGTAGTGTTGAATTAATGCGTGATAATGAACCCATGGCGCGAGCCTTACTTAAAATCAGTCAAGACCACGAACAACATGCACAACATTATGAGCAAGAATACGGTCAGACGCCACATGAACAAGTGCGCAATGCATCTTATATTTTCGACCCTTCAGATATTGATCCAGTAAAATCTTTAAGCGAAGCTTTTTCAACACATCCAACTGTGGAACAAAGATTGGAAGCATTAGGTTTTAATAAGAAATAGATTTATTCTCGTAAACCAACGCCCTTATTTAACAACACCATATTCAGCGTAATTAACAGCACGAGCATTAATACGATTATACTCATGGCCACATTCATACTCACTTCACCTTGATCAATCATCGCGTGCCTTAAGGCATTTACCATATATAAAATAGGGTTTAAATGCGATATTTTTTGCCAAAAAGGAGGCAACATACTGGTGCTGTAAAAAACTCCGCCCAAATAAGTCAGCGGTGTGAGTACAAAGGTTGGGACTAACATTACATCATCAAAATTCCTTGCGACCATAGCATTAGCAAAACCCGCTAAAGAAAATATTGCAGAAACCAGGACAACGACTAATAGGGTCATTGGTAAATGATCAAATTTTAAGGACGTGAAAAAACTGGCAACCAGAAATACTAAAAAGGCCACTATCACACCTCTTAAAATACCACCAATTATATAGCCAGATAATAAAAGTTCATTGCGCATGGGGCTAATGAGCATTTCATCGATACTTCTTTGAAATCGCACACTAAACAAGGAGGTCGAAACATTACCATAAGAATTTACAATAACCGACATCATAATTAGTCCAGGAGCAATGAACATGGAGTAGCTTACTCCCTGAACGGAACCAATGCGCGATCCTATCAAGCTACCAAAAATAATAAAATATAAACTGGTAGTGATGACCGGCGGTAAAAATACCTGGCTGGCAATACGAAACATGCGTACTAATTCACGTCGTACCAGGGTGTATAAAGCTATGAGTTGTTTATTAATCGGCATTTTTAATCAGATCCAGAAATAGTTCTTCCAAGCGATTGGTTTTATTACGCATGCTGTAAATACGTAAGCCTTTATTAGTTAATACCGCAAATACTTCCGTTAATGACAAATTATTATCGACGCGTAATTCAAAGGAATGATCATCAATAAGTTTTGTAATAAAGGGTGATAAATCCGGTAATTGCGTTATCGGAATATCTGTATTAAAGATAAACGTTTGATGCCTTAAGGTTTGTAATAGGGCATTCATAGAAGTATTGGTAATTATTTTGCCTTTATCAATAATCGCAATATTTTTACACAATTGTTCTGCTTCTTCCAAATAATGCGTTGTTAAAATAATAGTGGTACCTTCGGCATTCGTTCGTGTTAGGAATTCCCACATGGTGCGGCGGATTTCAATATCCACGCCAGCGGTTGGCTCATCAAGAATTAAAACACTTGGTTTATGAATTAAAGCCCGAGCTATCATAAGTCTTCGTTTCATACCACCTGATAAATGGCGAACTATACTACGTCTTTTTTCCCAAAGACCAAGTTGCTCTAAAAGTTCATTGGCGCGTGGAAGTGCTTGTTTGCGGGAAATGCCATAATAGCCAGCTTGGCTTAATAGAATTTGTTCGCAGGTTTCGAAAATATTTAGGTTAATTTCTTGAGGCACTAGACCAAGACAGGATTTAGCATCGGCAGTTTGCGTGTCTAAATCAAAACCATTAATGCGAATGCTGCCGGATGTTTTGTTGAGTAAAGTAGTGATAAGACCAATTGTGGTTGATTTTCCAGCGCCATTAGCTCCTAAAAGCGCAAAAAAATCACCAGATTCAACCGTTAAATCAATATTTTTTACCGCTTGAACACCATTGTCGTACGTTTTGGATAATTGTCTAATTTCTAGGGCATTCATGAGCATTATGTCTAAGTGAAAAGATCAGTATACACGATATTTATTTTATATCGAATTTCGCGTTTTCATCCAACCGGTTAAGCTATAACGGGTTTGATTGGTGACATTGACTTCATGCGGTAATTCACTATTAAAACAAATAAAGCGATTACCATGAGGCGAGACAGTTGTTATCAGTTGCTCTTCAGCGGAATACAATTTTAATTCACCACCAAACTCTGGATGCCATTCGTTATTGAGGTAATAAACACAGGAAATTTTTCTGTCTTTATTGGTTGCAAATTGATCTACATGTAATTTATAAAAGCTACCTGGATCGTATACTGCGAAATGGGTTTCAAAATGGAACAAGCCTAAATATAAGGCTTGATTTAGTATCTGTGCTATCGCTTGGGCTTTTTGCACATAAGCTTGAATAGCAGGATCTGCTTCTTGTTCATTTAACCATATAATTGCATCAGTTCTGATCGCAGAATTGAGTTTGGTATTAATTTTTTGGCCGATCCTGGCATTTTTAAATAATCCATTTTGATGCATTTTTTGCGCATTAGCACGTAAGCTTTGATAATGCTGCACATCAAGAAAATTATCGATTATATGATAACCTTGCTTATACACATTATGACTTATTAATTCTGAATTCATGTAACTCCTACATCATTAAAACAATCAGTACTATTCTATAAGGCGAGATGTCTTTATTTGAACTCGTTCTACCAGTATAAGTAAAGATTAATAGCTACAAATTAGCTTCCAGGATTTTTTCATATTCACGCCATTGTGGCATAAATTGAGTCATAAGGGTATAAAAACGACGGTTATGGCTTGGTTCAATTAAATGTATTAGCTCATGAACTATAACGTATTCCAGGCAGATTAAAGGCTTTTTAATAAGATTAAGGCTCAGCCAAACGCGTGCTGCCTGAGTATTACACGTTCCCCAACGGGTTTTCATTTTTTTTATGCCCCATTGTTTTACTTTAACTCCAATGATGGCTCCCCAATGGGCTATTAATTCTGGCACTAAGGCCTCTAGTTCGCGGCGATACCAGCGGTCAAGTTGGTTTTTGATATCTTTTTGTGTGGCTAATGGCTTGATATAACAATGGATTAACTGATCATCAATTGCAAAATGATTAGGACCAAAATGCTCTTCAATTACCAGTAAATAGCTTTTGCCAAGAAAATGAATGCTTGAACCATTTTGTAAATTTTCATCGTGCATTGGAGGACTTTTTTGCATCCGCTCGCGCTGGCTACTAATCCAGGTAATTTTTTCTTGTAAATGTTGATGAATAAGCTGCGATTTATAACGCATAGGGACACTTATCTTCACTTGTCCATCCGGCGGATAGATACGTAAATGAATATTTTTGATAGGTTTTCTGATGATTTCTATAGGAATACCATCGATTTCTATATGCATTTTAGTTGTTCCTATTCTGCAATTACCTTGACCTGACATACTTCTTGAAAGCCTATTTTACCATAAATACGCCCCATGCCAGAAGCTTTAAAGCCACCAAAGGGATTGCACGGTTGCCAATGACTGGCGAAATTAACATCAACACAACCCGCGTCAATTTGAGTTGCCACGCGCCTGGCACGTTCAGTATCTTCCGAGAAAACTACAGCACTTAAGCCATAAATAGTATCATTGGCTAATTCAATGGCTTCTTCTTCAGTACGAAATGCAATCACGGGTAAAACGGGGCCAAAGAGTTCTTCTTTCCAGACCGACATGGTTTTATTTATATGCGTCAGGATAGTTGGTAGATAATAGGCGCCGCTTAATCCTTCCGGTCTTTTACCACCGCAGGCTGCAACAGCACCTTGAAGTAGAGACTGCTTAATTTGATCTTCTAAAAGAGTTCGTTGTCTTTCTGCAGCTAATGGACCTAATTGAGTATCGGGGTCTTCCGGATTGCCGATTTTAATGGTGCTTAGGTAGGTAACTAATTTGCTGACCAGGGCATCATAAATTGATTCATGAACTATAAGCCGTTTTACAGCACAACAAATTTGACCGCAATTATCAAAGCGTCGAGAAAAGAGTACTGGAATAACTGCATCAAGATTTACATCTTCAAATAGTACGGCGGGATCGGAACCACCCATTTCTAAAAGTGCTTTAATTTGTTTTTTACCCGCGAGCGCAGACAGTGCCTTGCCAACAGTTGAACTTCCTGTAAAGCTAATGCCATTGATTTCTTGTTCCACCAGCATTTGGCCTACTGTTCCATTACCATAAACTTCAGCAAATACACCTTCGGGTAGATTTAATTCATTTATTAATTCTTCAGTTATTTTACCGACTAAGGGACATTCTTCAGAATGTTTAAAAACTACTGTGTTGCCGGCGATGAGTAAGGGAATGACATTGACAATAATATTACTAAAAGGAAAGTTCCAGGGGGTGATGCAAGCAAAAACTCCAAGTGGTTCATAAATTATGCGATGAAACCCATCTTCATTGTTCATTGTGATTTCATCAGCCAAATATTTGGGACCATTTACAATAAAATCGTTTAAATAGAGCAAAGCCCATTCTACTTCCGATTGCGCTTGGCTAATGGGTTTTCCCATTTCACGGCTAATAAGCAAGGCGATTTCTTCACTGCGTTTTTCAATTAATGATTGCAAAGGAAGAAACATTTTTGCGCGTTGCTCAGCACCTAAATTACGCCAGGCTTTTTTAGCGCTATGGGCTTTTGTTACTTTCGCAATAACTTCGGGCAGGGTGCTGATTTCTACTTCACCCACAAGACTTTTATTGGCTGGATTTATTGATTGTAGCTTGTGCATGAGTAACTTCCATCAAACGCCATCATTCTAAAATGGTAAAGGACTAAGCCTAGTCAGTCAAGTTAGTCGTAGGTTGGGTCAAGGCTCAACCTACGATATTTGACAAAGCATTAATTTAAAATTAGCATACGTCTTTACTAGATGGCGCGGGGTGTCGTGAAAGCGACTGAGAAATACCCGTCGAACTTGAACTGATTCGTATCAGCGTAAGGACGCCTTCAAAAAAATGCTATCTTTTTTAGATAGTATTTCCTTTTGCCATCTCCCTTTTATCTATCGTTCTATAAAGGAGTTATGGCTATGTCTGAGTTGAAATCCCGAGTTACCTTATTATTAAATTGGTATGCAAATCCTTATCATGCTCCCATTCTGGTAGCGCAACAATTAGGTTTTTATGCAGAGGAACAAATAAAACTGGCAATTTTAGAACCTAGTGATCCAAGTGATGTCACAGAATTAGTAGGTTTAGGCACGGTGGATTTTGGTGTGAAAGCGATGATACATACTGTTGCTGCAAAGGCTAAAGGTTATCCTGTTACTTCTATTGGCACTTTACTGGATGAGCCACCAACTGGCTTGATTGCTTTAAAATCCAGTGGTATTAAAACTTTTCAGGATATTGTTGGTAAACGAGTTGGTTATATTGGTGAATTTGGTAAAAAAATTATCGATGATTTAGCAACTTTGGCAGGAATAGATCCTTCTAGCTATCAAACAGTTCGTATTGGTATGAATGTTACGGATGCAATATGTCGTGATGTGATTGATACCGGAATTGGATTTATCAATTTTCAAAAAGTTGAATTGGATTATCTGCGTGAAGAAACAGTCTTTTTGCGTATTGATCAATTAGCAGGGCTTGGTTGCTGTTGTTTTTGTTCTGTGCAATTTATTGTCCCGCAACGTACTCTAGAACAACCTGAATTAGTTCGCTCCTTTTTAAGAGCAACCCAACGCGGGGCAGCTTTTACTACAGAACAACCGGAACAAGCCTATGAATTAATCTGTCAGGCAAAACCCATGCTACGTACGCCTATGTATCAAAAGATTTTTACGCATAGTTTGCCATTTTTTTCTCGTAGTTTATTAAATGTTGATAGAGATTGGCAGAAAGTTGGTCGCTATACCAAGCATTTAAATATTATTGATGACAATTTTGATATTTCTCAATGTTATACCAATAGCTTTTTACCAGAACAACCGCATTCTGATTTAAAACCTATTGCTTGTTGTATTGAAGATTAATTATGCGCGCAGGTATTGTTGGTGCTGGTATTATGGGCCAAGTTTTGGCCCATAAATTACTTGAAACAGGTTGGCAAGTGACGGTGTTTGATAAGCATGACGGTTTTGCCAACTGCAGTAATGCTGCAGCTGGTTTATTAACGCCATTTTCAGAACTGGATAAGGCAGACCCGATAATTTGTACCTTAGGTCAAAAATCAATGAGTCACTATTGGCCGAAGATTATTGAGACTTTGCCAGAAACAATCTATTTTCGAAAATTAGGTAGTTTGATTGTGCATCATCCCAAAGATCATGCTGAATGGGATTATTTTAATAGTAAAATTAATTCTGTCATCGCGAGCGAAGCGAAGCAAGCCAGTGGTCTTGAACCCGAACTCGCTAAATTTGACCACGCCTATTATTTTCCCAATGAAGCACATATTGATTGCCAATCGGTATTAACTAATTTGAGAAACTATCTAATTCTAAGAGGCGTACAATTTCATTTGCAAACAGAAGTTCTACATATTCAGCCAAATCAGCTTAAAACCAACGATCAAAACTATGAATATGATTTTGTTTTTGATTGCCGAGGCTTAGGAGCAAAGGACCAATTTAAGGATTTACGGGCGGTACGTGGTGAATTAATTTGGTTACATGCCCCAGAAGTGAGCGTGCAAAGACCGGTACGACTCTTACATCCTCGCTATAGTTTATACCTGGTTCCAAGAGCAAATAGTGTGTACATCATTGGTGCTAGTGAAATTGAAGCAGAAGATTACAGTCCCATCTCAGTGCGTACCAGTTTGGAATTATTAACCGCGGCCTATTATTTACATGCAGGATTTATTGAAGCCCGCATAATAAAAACCCTAAGCCACTGTCGTCCAACGCTTGCAAACCATAATCCACGCATAAAATATACTAACGGACTTATTGCAGTAAATGGATTATACCGTCACGGTTATTTAATTGCTCCGGCTTTGGCAGCAGCAATAGTCCAGCGCGTCACAGCCTCGAAACAAGAGTGTTTATATCCAGAAATTTGGGAGGAGTACGATGATTACTATATACCTCAATGAAGAACTACAAGAAATTGAGCCCAGTCAAACTATTTACGATCTCCTAGAGCATCAGCAATTTATCGGACAGCATTTTGCCTTGGCTTTAAATAATAAATTAATACCAAATACTGCTTATAAATCGATACAGCTACAAACAGGCGATCGCGTAGATATTATTGTACCTATGCAAGGAGGTTAAGATGTGGAATATTGCCGGGAAGTCTCTCAACAGCCGCTTAATTTTAGGTACTTCGTGTTATCCCAGCCTATCGGTTATGGAACAAGCAATTGGTGCCTCAGGTGCAGAAGCTATTACAGTTTCAATAAAACGTCAGACGGCAGGAACACCAGTTGGTGAGTCATTCGCACATGCCTTACAAAAATTAAACTGTAATTTATTACCGAATACAGCAGGCTGTCGTAATGCGCAAACAGCAATTCGTACAGCCGAATTAGCTCGTGAATTGTATGCAACTTCCTGGATTAAATTGGAAGTTATTGGCGATGATTATAATTTGCAACCCGATCCTTTTGAATTAGTAAAGGCCGCAAAAATTTTAGTAGAGCAGGGGTTTGAAGTATTTCCCTATTGTACTGATGATTTGGTTCTATGCCAGAAACTAGTAGATGTTGGTTGCAGGATTTTAATGCCTTGGGCGGCACCAATTGGTTCTGGAAAAGGAATACTTAATCCTTATGCATTAGAAACGGTTCGTTATCGTTTTCCTGATATTAATTTAATTGTTGATGCCGGAATTGGTAAACCATCCCATGCAGTAGCAGTCATGGAGTTGGGTTTTGATGGAGTATTATTAAATACAGCGGTAGCACTAGCGCAACAACCAGAAGTTATGGCTTTAGCTTTTTCGCAAGCAGTGCTTGCAGGACGCAAAGCTTTTGAGGCGGGTATGATGCCAGAAAGAAATGTAGCTCATCCGAGTACTTCCTTAATTGATACTCCTTTTTGGCATCAGGAAAAGTCATTATGAATAAACCGATAGTCTGGACTATTGCTGGTGTTGATCCTTCAGGTATGGCTGGAATTCATGCTGATGTGGCTACTTTAACTAATTTAGGCGTACAAGCAGTTGCAATTACTACTGCTGTAACCGCGCAAAATTCTCATGCTGTTACTGAGATTGAGGCTTTGTCTGGCGAACATGTGGCTGCACAATGTGCCGCCTTAGAAGAGAATTTAAAACCTAATGCAATTAAAATTGGCATGCTGGCAACTCCTGCTATTATCACGAAATTAGCAGCCTTTTTAAAAGTGTATTCCGGTTTGGTAATTTTAGATCCGGTTTTACTCGCATCTTGCGGCGCCCCTTTATTTTTAAGTGAAATAAAAGAAGACTTAAAACAATTATTTGTTTATGTTGATGTGTTAACACCTAATTTAATGGAAGCAGAAGCTCTTTTAAATTGCCGCATATTTTCTTATGCACAGATGCAAGAGGCAGCGCATGCACTTATTGATTTAGGCGCTAAAAGTGTGTTGTTAAAAGGCGGCCATTTTCAGGACTCTGAGTTTAGTCAGGATTATTGGACCAATGGTCGTGAGTCATTTTGGCTTGCGAATTGCCGTTTGCCTGATAAAAATTATCGAGGGACTGGCTGTACTTATTCTTCAGCACTTGCTGCTTGTTTGGCTTTAGGATATGACACTAAAGATGCTTTAGTGATTGCTAAAATGTATGTGAATTCAGCTATTCGTAATGCTGTGGCAATTGATGCCAACACGGCTCAATTAGTTCGTGGAACATGGCCAGAAGATCAACGCGATTTACCCTATATTTCCCCCAATCCTTTACAAAAACTTCCTGCAGAATTTAAACCCTGCATAACGGGATTTTATCCTGTGATTGATAGTAGTGATTGGATTGAAAAATTAGCACTACAGGGTGTACGTTGCATACAATTGCGCATTAAAAATCTATCTGGGGAATCATTAGCGCAAGAAATAAAACGTGCTATTGCACTTGCACGAAAATATACACTTACTTTATTTATTAATGATTATTGGGAGTTGGCAATTGCTAACGGTGCTGATGGTGTGCATTTAGGACAAGAGGATATTGAGCAAGCAGATTTAGCACGTATTCATAAAGCCGGTTTGTATCTGGGTATTAGCACTCATTGTTATTATGAAGTTGCTCGGGCTCATGTGTATCATCCCTCTTATATTGCCTGTGGGCCCATTTATTTTACCAATAGTAAAATTATGTCTTTTCAACCATTAGGTATCGAACAATTGCATAGATGGCGCCGTACCTTAAATTATCCTTTGGTAGCTATTGGCGGGATCAATGCGGAACGTTTATCTGCTGTGATGGCAACAGGAGTTGACGGCGTTGCTGTTATTTCTGCGATCACCAAAGCGCTTGATCCACTTCGTAGTACTCGGGAATTTGTTGGAAGAATAAATAAAACAGGAGATCTTATTCGTTATTCGCAACAGATTAAATTGGCAGAAATTGGTGAGCAAGGGCAGCAAAAACTAAAAAATGCACGGGTTTTATGTGTGGGCATAGGCGGTTTGGGGTCGCCTGCAAGTCTGTATTTAGCAGCAGCCGGAATAGGGACTTTAGGAATTATTGATGATGATACGGTTGCTTTGAGTAATTTGCATCGGCAAATAGTGTATCGTACTTGTGATATAGAAAAATCAAAAATTTTGGTTGCAAAAGAACAATTACAAGCACTTAATCCAGGCATTCAAATCAATGCTTATCCAACCCAATTAAGTCAACACAATGCTGCGGACTTAATTGCGCAATACGATATTATTGTTGACGGTTCCGATAATTTTTACACCCGTTTTCTCTTGCATGATACCTGTTATGCATTAAAAAAAACCTATGTCTATGCCAGTGCTTCACAATTTAAAGGGTATTGTTCTATTTTTTATGGGACTGAAGGTCCTTGTATGCGTTGTCTTTTTCCAATGCCGCCAACAGGACAGGGTGGTACTTGTATTGAGGATGGAGTATTGGGTGTGGTGCCTGGGATGCTGGGAATTATTCAGGCGGCTGAGGTTATTAAATGGATTCTTAATATTGGTACATCACTTCATAGACGCTTGCTCACTATTGATTTATTTAGTATGCATTTTAAGGAAATTGAACTGGTGGGCGATCCTGAGTGTGCGCTTTGTGTGCATCATGCCAAATTTGAAGATCTTATTTCTTGTCGTAACCCTGATGTAACCGAGTATGCACTTAGTCATGAGCAATTGCCGCAGTTTTTAGAACATAAGGATAGGATTATTTTGCTGGATGTTCGTTCTTTAGCTGAGCATGAAGCAGGGAATTTAGGGGGAGTAGTAATTCCCCTGGATGATTTGTCCCAGCGTGTGCATGAATTAGATAAAGCAAAAACAGTGATTGTGTACTGTCGTTCGGGTCAGCGCAGTATATCTGCTGTGCAAATATTGTTAAGTGCTGGTTTTAGTTCAGTGCGTTATTTATTAAATGGGATAACTACCTTTGCGCACCATAACAAGGACTATCAATGTATTCCCCATTGATATCGAGCACCATATTCACACTCGCACGTTGGTAGCGAGCCAGGGTGTCGAATTGAGCTCTGGTGATATAGCCATAAGAACTGCCACAGTAAATAAGTGAGGGAGCACTTGAGCTCTGACTAACTTTAACAGGAAGATCGCAATCCCAGCGAAAATGTTGTAAGTCACAATTTGGAAATTGATTCGCTTGCGAAAAACTAATGGGTAGAAGGATTAAAATTGTGGTACAGATTCCTTTAATGAACATAATATCCTCAGTGGAGTAGGCGTTTAGGATAAGTATAGGATATTTCTGGAAAAAAAAGTAATTTGTTTTTGCTGAATTGCTGATGAATCCCGGCCATCCTTCGATAGGTACATAAACGTAATCCCGAACCTAGGTTGGGCCAAGGACCAACTTACGTTTGTGACCTGGATGTGCTTCGCTTTGTTCACAACGAAGTATATACTAATAAAGTTCTCGTTTTTTTAAAGGCCGAACATGTCTCGTTACATTCAAGCTTTACGTTCAGAAAACTATTTATTATTTTTACAATGGCCGCATACAA
>JBAZRP010000059.1:0-17812 GCA_041662885.1 Legionella sp. | reverse complement strand
ATCAGTGCTAACTGAAGAGAAGATCCTTCGCTTTGCTCAGGATGACGTAGTAGATGTAAGTTGGACAATAAGGTCTTATTTTATACTGTAATTCTCTTAGCCTGATGGCTATTGGATAGCCCCATAGCCGTCAGGCTACGGAAGCTTTCTCTCTGCACGTCATCCTGAGCAAAGCGAAGGATCTTCTCTCAAGCCACATCAGTGCTAACTGAAGAGAAGATCCTTCGCTTTGCTCAGGATGACGTAGTAGATGTAAGTTGGACAATAAGGGCTTATGTTATACTATGATTTTCTTAGTCTGCCTGCTTATGATTCTCTTAGTCTGCCGGCTATGCGATGGCCCCAGATTATTTCAATATTAATTTTTTACATTGAGCTTCGATTATCATTTCTGTCTAATAAGAAACCAGTTCTCGCAGCAGCGTTGTCGCATAAGTGCCGGCAGGTAAAATAAAGGAAAGCTCCAAGGCTTGCTCATTTAAAGTATATTGAAGATCTTCTGCATGTAAAATGTTTGCTCGCCAAGCCAGTTCTAAACCTTGTGATTCCAAACCGTCTAACCAGGGTTGCCACTGTGAATAAATAGTATTTATTATTTCTAGCGCACGATCACTCGCAGGATTTTTCCCTCTGCCTGATAAGGGACTGGCTGGAGAAATATCCTTTTCGTAAATACGCTGTGCTATTTCAGAATTAATCTCAGTAGGGCAAAAAATACTATTGGAACCACTTAATTGCATCACATCGCCGCTCACTGCGGTGTTCCAACACTCTTGGGTAACCCGTTGGGCCAAGATTAAATTAAACAACCAAGAACGTGCAGCGGAACAGTACATTCCTTTTAAAAAACGATCTTTAACTTTACGTTTTTGCACCAACATAGTTTCGGCCTTGATTAAATTACCACCATCACGGCCAAATCGTTGCTCACCAAAGTAATTCGGGACACCTGATTGTTTCACTTGTTCAATGCGCTGCTGTAGATCATCAATATGAGTTAGGTCACGCAAACGAATTGTAAACCGATTGCCAGATAAATAGCCTGGTCTTAATTTTTTGTTGTGGCGAGCACTTTCTATTACTTTCCAACCTGGCTCTGCTAATGTCTCAATGCCTGCAATAGTTTCACCAGGTGCATGCACGCTGAGCCATTGAGTGCTTAAGGCTTGTCTGTCTTTAAGGCCAGCATAACTAATTAATTTAGTAGGTTTATTGATTAAACGCCCTAAAGATTTCACTACCTCTTCAGTATTTAAGCCACGCTTTTCAATTTTAAGCAGTATATGTTCACCTTCACCTGAAAATTGGCCACTAACAAGCTCATCTACTTGGAAATCTTCTGGAGTTGATTTAAAAAGTGCAGTAGCTTTAGGAGCGCTATAAACACGAGGCCACTCTAATGAATACATCGAAAGAATCCTGATAATAAACTTAAATTATGAACTTTTTTATTACATTAAGCAAATTTGGTACCTGGGGCCTTACCAACTTTTTTAGGATTATAAATTTCTATTAATTGAGATAAGGTGTGTTTACAATTCATTTTTCAGGGCCAACGTCCTGAGGTATCCTCACCTTTTTGATCCCCATCGAAGCTCCCTTCTCCCGTAAAACGGGAGAAGGGAGCTTCGATGGGGATCAAAAAGATGATGATATCTCAGGCCAACGTCCCGCGGCTCGTAGAAAATTGAATTGTAAACACGCCCTAGTTAACACTGAGTTTTTTCCCAACAATTTCCCCAGTTATCACAGTAACGGACATTTTGACAAGGGGTGTAACTATTATAATTATTGTATGGGTAGTAAGTATTATAAGGATTTACAAGTATAACTGCCCCAGTTCCATTATTGTTCCAGCCATTACCGTGCCAGCCATTGTTACCACTATTGTTACCACCATGCCAGCCATTATTACCACCATTGCCGCCCCCATGCCAGCCTCCGCCGCCACCACCATGTCCAGCTAAGGCAGGGCCTACAAAGCTTAACAACAGGGACAACATTATCAATTTAAATGGGTATGCACAATTGGTGGTACTCATAATCGACCTTTATATTATTTGATAGTCTTTATATGATTATAGCCTAACCGAACAAATTGTGATCATTTAGAGGCATAGTGTCGTCTGGCCTTAATTGTTATATTTTCAGTCCGATTTGAGTTTGCTCTACTGCATGCCAATGCTCTTCTGCCAATTTAATAAGATCATCTCTAGGAACAATATCCGAGCCATTGGCAATTTGTAGCTCTGCCCATAAGTAATACCAAAGATGCGTTAATTGCTTATAGGCTTCAAAACACTCCAATAATTGGTCAGAAGGCGGATGTTGGTAGTAAGCTTCCAGCAGCCAGAGCTCGTTTTCAGCAGGTAGTTTTGAAATCAATGCAAAATTGGCCAAATCAAATAAGGCTTTATTATTACCAGAATATTCCCAATCGAGCAGGCGTAGGCGATTATCATGATACAGAAAATTTAAGGGGGTAGTGTCGTTATGACAAGCAACCAGTTTACTGGTATCTTTCTGGCAAATCTGATTTAGCTGACCTAAGACATGATTTAACCGGGATCTGTCAGCAATAAGTTGATGTTGATAGGAATCAATCTTTTCGAGCAAGTTATTAAGTCGTGTAAAAATATCAATAGTGTTTTTAAATAACATCTGATTAGTATGTAAGGTCTTCAAGACTGCAGCCACATCCAGCATGGTTTGCTTCTGTGCTAATACTGTAGGAGTAAGAGGTCTTGCATTTTCTAAAAACTCACCAATATACATGCCACTTTTAGGATTTAAAAAATGAATTTCGATATTAAATCCTAAAGAACGCGCAACTTCTATATTATAAGCTTCATCCTCACGCGATAAATGTTCACTGCTGCCTTTCCCGGGTACGCGCAAAAAATAAGTACCCATTCCGGTTTTTAATTTAAAACACGCGTTAGTTAAGCCATCTCCCATACGTTCGGCCTTGGCTGATAAGAAAGTATCATCGTGAGAAAAAATATCCGTACAGGATTTTTTAATTTCATCCAAAGAGTGGGCTAAATCCAAGGATGTTTCTTTGGCTGCTGAAGCTTTTTTATCCACAAAAAAGTGCGTCAGCTTCGCCGCTTCTAGAAAGCTGCTTGGGTTTAGAAAACTGAAAACCCGGGTATAGATAGAACCAGGGTCAGGACTGGTAAAAAAATAAGGATTCAGTGGCAATTATAACTCCAGAGCTATAAATTTAAACCGGATATTATAGCTGATTATTTTTAATACATCAAGTCTAATTGCCGCTCATATAATGAATAGCCTGAATTAAGGCATCATCCGAACAATTTTTATGAGGTACATCAGCTTCTTTGCACAGACCACCATGCGCCATTAATCCTTTACCAATGGTTACATTGTATAATAAGTAATCCATAGGCGTTTTAAATTGTTGTGGATTATTTTTCACTTCAAGTTCTGCATGTTTGAATCGTTCATCCCATGCTTTTTTATCAAAAGCGGCAGGGGCTTTTATTGCTTTAGCTAATTGAGGTGCATGGCAATTTTTGCAGGCTATTTCATAGGTTGTTTTACCAAAATCATCAGCCCAAACAACCGTATGAATGCTAGCAACTAAAACAGTAAGCAGTAACTTTTTCATGTAATTTCCCTTTGTTATGAACTGACTCAAAATATTAATGTACTAGATCCAGGGTATGTTTAGCAATCATATATTCCTCATTTGTGGGAATTATGCTAACCAGTAAACTATCCGTACTACTAATAATACCCGAATTAATTTCATTAGCTTTATCATTTAGTTTTATGCCCAACCATGCAAGTCTTTCGCAGATTTTCTTGCGGATAATAGGGCTGTTTTCACCAATTCCTGCTGTAAATATTAAAGCATCACAGCCATTAAGTGCTGCAGTTAAAGAGCCTACTTCAAGAGCTGCACGATAACAAAATAAATCAATTGCCTCTTTGGCATGAATATCAGGATCAGCAAGTAGATCACGTACATCATAACTGATACCAGAAACGCCTAGTAAACCGGATTCATTGTACAGCATATGCTCCAGTTGTTTAGGCGAGTAATTTTTTTCCTGAATAAGATATAAAAGTACCCCTGGATCGATACGCCCACAGCGAGTTCCCATCATTAAGCCATCTAATGCAGTAAAGCCCATGGAAGTGGCAATGCTTTTACGTTGATACATAGCACACATACTCGCCCCGTTTCCCAAATGAGCTACAATAACGCGTTCATTGCCAATTTCGCCAATATGTTTGGTAATTACTGAGGCAATGTACTCATAAGAAATCCCGTGAAATCCATATCGGATGATTCCTTCTTCGGTTAAGGGCCGGGGAATGGCAAAAAGAGTCGCCAATTTTTCCTGGGTACGATGAAATGCAGTATCAAAGCAGGCGACTTGTGGTAATTGAGGATACATTTTTTCAATGATTTTTATGGTATCCAGGTTATGCGTTTGATGTAAGGGGGCAAGTGCATCTAAATGTGCTAGAGTCTTTATAATTTCATCAGTAATGATTATAGGCTGAAAGAAATCCCTGCCTCCATGTACCACACGATGACCTACAGCTTTTAAAGTCATAGAATCAGCGAATTGCTCAAACCAATCGAAAAAGGCTTTTAATCCAGCTTCGTAACCTTGTGATACTATTTTTTGTTTTACAATGGCCGTATGCTGTGCGTCAAATACAGTCAAATAAGGTGATTTAAACAGATCGTCAATTTCACCATGGTAGATTAAATTCAGTTCTTGCGTAAAAGAATACAGTGAGAATTTAATACTTGAAGAACCCGAATTGATTACCAGCAGAACATTAGCCATTAACCTGTTCCTTTCTCCGCCAATAGACGAGTGCCAAGGCACAAGATGCAATACGGGAGATATCATCACTACCACGGCTGGTTAAAATAATGGGGACACTAGCACCCATTACTATGCCGGCTGCTCCCATTCCAGACATATAAGTCATTTCTTTATAGAGCATATTGCCTGCTTCAATATCCGGTACAATAATTATATCTGCATCACCCGCGACTTCTGATTTAATATTTTTTTCACGGGCTGACTCAAGAGAAATTGCATTATCAAAGGCTAGGGGACCATCTACAATAGCACCGGTTATATCATCCCTATCAGACATTTTACTTAAAGCTGCAGCATCAAGAGTTGATTGCATTTTTTCATTAACTGTTTCAACAGCACAAACTATGGCAACTTTGGGAATACCTAAGCCTAAAATATGGAACAAATCAATGGCATTTTGTGTAATGTCCTTTTTTTCTTGTAAATTAGGATGGATATTTAGTGCAGTATCCGAGAGAAATAAAGGTTTAAAATAATTTGGCGCTTCCATATAAAATACATGGCTCATTCTTCGGCCAGTACGTAGACCAGTTTCTTTATTAATAACGGCAGTCATTAATTCCTCAGTATGAATTTTTCCTTTCATTAAGGCTTCTACTTTGCGTTCTTTTGCAAGTTGTACCGCAACATCAGCGGATTCATGACTGTGAAGCGTTGAAATAATTTGGTATGGAGAAATATCGAGCTTTGCTTCATCTGCTGCAGCGAGGATTTTATCTTTTGGACCAACCAGAATAGGAATGATGATGTTTTCTTTAGCAGCATCAATCGCTCCTTTTAAAGACAATGGGTCGACAGGGTGAACAACAGCTGTTTTAAGAGGTGCCAAATTTTTAGTTAATTTAATGAGATTATTGTACCAGGAGCTTTCAAGCTTCTTTGTTTTATTTTTGATAAAAGGCATACTAATTTTCCTAAATTATCTATAATAATCCATACACCCGATTGTATAATTGTATACCCATTTTAAGGAAATTGATAATGAAAGCATTTATTTACCAAGGAACTGGGAAAAAAGCAGTAGAAGAACGGCCTACACCAGAAATAATGCACCCAACAGATGCTATCGTTAAAATGACTAAAACTACTATTTGTGGTACGGATCTGCATATATTAAAGGGGGATGTAGCAAGCTGTTCTCCGGGCCGTATTTTAGGGCATGAAGGGATTGGGGTAATAGAGAAAGTGGGTAGTGCCGTCACAGAATACAAACCAGGCGATCACGTTTTAATATCCTGTATCACTTCTTGTGGCAAGTGTGAGTATTGTCGAAAGGGAATGTATTCACATTGTACCAAAGGTGGTTGGATTCTTGGAAATACTATTGATGGAACTCAAGCGGAATATGTTCGTATTCCCTATGCAGATACCAGTCTCTATAAAATTCCTCAAGGAGTAGATGAAGACGCTTTGGTAATGCTCAGTGATATATTGCCCACGGGTTTTGAGTGTGGTGTACAAAATGGCAAAATACAGCCAGGCAGTACTGTAGCCATAGTTGGTGCTGGACCCATTGGTTTGGCTACTCTGCTGACAGCAAGCTTTTATACTCCATCTGAAATAATTATGATTGATTTGGATGAAAATCGTCTCGAAGTTGCCAAGCGCCTAGGAGCTACTGCGACTATCAATACAAGTAAGGAAAATGCAGTTGCCAAAGTTATGCAGCTAACTAATGGAAGAGGTGTAGATACTGCTATAGAAGCCGTCGGTATTCCCGCTACTTTCGTTATGTGTGAAGATATTGTGGCCCCTGGTGGTACCATTGCTAATATTGGAGTACATGGTGTTAAAGCTGATTTACATCTAGAAAAACTATGGTATCAAAATATTTCCATCACGACACGACTGGTAGATACCGTTACAACACCAATGTTGTTAAAAACTGTCTGCTCAAACAAAATTGATCCGAAACAATTAATCAGCCATCAATTTACATTTGACAAGATACTCGAAGCTTATGAAACATTTGGCCATGCAGCTGATACTCATGCGCTAAAAATGATAATAAATTACGCTTGATTTATGTTTGGAGCAGAAATCATGATTGCTTTATGCTGATTAACGCTCTTCAATTTGAAAAATAGGATGACCTTGATGGAGAAAGGAAAGGGCATAATCAAGCTCACCCTTTGCTTCGGCATGAATAATACAAAGAGGGTCCTTTTTCTTAACCAGTGCGCCTACTTTTACTAAAAGCTCTATACCTGATGCTTTAGAAGTCGGCGCTCCCGCCAGTTTTGCCAATTGGGAAATATATCGGTTATTAATACCAATAATTTTCCCGGACTTGGTAGCTTCAATGGTATGCTGGTACTTCGCTGTTGGAATTGTAAACATCCCACCTTGAGCTTTACAGATAGCCACAAATTTTTCCAAAGCCTTGCCACTATCCAAAATGGACCTAGCGATGCTTTTACCGGTACCTTTTTGAACGCCAGGAGAAAATTCGATTATATGACCTGCTAAGGTTAAAGCCCTATCTCTTAAGTCTGCTGGAGCATTTTTATCGCCAGTTAAAACAGACCATATATCTCGTGCCTCTAATGCGGGACCTATTCCACGACCTACAGGTTGTGAACCATCAGTCATAATAATTGTTGTGGTAACTGAAAAAGCTTGAGCTGTTAATTCCAGTACGTTTTTTAATACTTCTGCTTGATGCACAGTACGAATTTTCGCTGTGGAACCAATTGGTATATCAATAAGAAGGTGGTTTGAGCCAGCTGCAATTTTTTTGGAAAGAATGGATGCAACAAGTTGTCCTTCTGAATCCAAATTCATCGGGCGTTCAATGCGAATTAATAAATCATCAGCAGGACTAAGTGAAACAGAACCCCCCCAGGCGATACAACCATTTTCTTGTTCTACAATCGTACGTAGGGTTTTAATATTTAAGTTTACTGGTGCAAAAACCTCCATAGTATCCGCAGTTCCTGCAGGGGAGGTTATGGAACGAGAAGAGGTTTTTGGAATCATCAAACCAAATGATGCCACAATGGGTACAACAATTAATGTGGTACGGTTACCCGGTAAACCGCCAACACAATGTTTATCAACCACTAAATCAGAAGGCCATTTTAAAACAGTACCCGTTTGTACCATAGCCTGGGTTAAATCAAGAATTTCTTGTTGATTGAGTCCTACCGCAGCAGAAGCGGATAGAAACATGGATATATCGATATCGGATAAACGACCAGCTATTAGATCCTCAATTATCAGATTTATTTCATTAGCTTTTAACTCATTTCCATATATTTTAGAGCGTATAAAACTTAATGAATCTACGGGCTTAGGATGAGAAATATCAATGAGATCGCCATTTTTTGCTTTCAAAAAATTCCAGGCATAGATAGAAAGACTTGCCTCATCGTGACGTAATAGTTCCGATTGTATTGTATTAAGTGTTGCAATTAGGGAATGGCTACCCAATGAAACTTTAACTCGTGCCTGTGCTTCAAATCCCTCTGCTGCACAAATATGAGAGTCCTCACGAATGAATAAAACTGGTTCATTATAGGTATTTATACCCAAGAATTTGAGCGTTAACTGGGATTCATTACACTTCATGATAATGTTTCTTTCTGTAAATAATGCGGCATGGTACACGACCAGGCAAACTGATGCTCAATTTTATTTTTTAATGCAGTTGCTGCGTCAATTTCACCATGAGTTATAAATATTTTTTTAGGTGCCTTTTTAAAATGACTTAACCATTGAAGCGTTTCATTGTAGTCAGAATGTGCGGATGTATTAGATAAAGATGCTATTTCAGCAGCGATTTGAACCATTTCCCCATGAATTTTAATTTCCTTTTCTCCATCTACCATGCGTGCACCACGTGTTCCTATTGCCTGATATCCTGTGAAAAGAATAGTATTTTTAGGGTCGCGACCATAGCTTCTAATATGAAATAAAACACGGCCTCCAGTAGCCATGCCACTGGCTGAAATGATGATTTTTGGTGTTTTATCAATATCCAATTCTTTAGATTCTTCAGGGGTGTTGATATAGGTTGCAACATCATTAAGTTGGCGACATTCTTCTTCCGTTAATTTTAAATCCTCCAGATGCTTAAACAAAATATGCGTGGCATTAACTGCCATGGGACTATCAAGATAAACAGGGATGTCGGCAATAGATTTTTCTTTTTTAAGTAAATAAATATAATGCAATATGGCCTGAGCACGTCCTACAGCAAAGGAGGGGATTACTAGAGTTCCGCCACGAAGTACGGTTTTATTAATAATTTCTTTAAGGTAATCTTTTGGATGTCCTTGCTCATGCAAACGATTACCATACGTTGATTCAAGAACCAGATAATCAATATCATGAATAATGGTCGGCGGTTTCATAACCGAATCGACCGGTCTTCCCATATCGCCACTAAACAAAAGAGAGACATCTTTATGTTGAATACGGATAAAAGAAGAGCCTATGATATGTCCAGCAGGAAGGAATTCAAAACTAAAATTATCAGTTATATTCATTGGTTGATTATAGGGGACAGTCTTAAAATAATTTAATGCAGCCTCACTATCTTCTTTGGTATACAGGGGAAGTGCCGGTGTGTGTTTGGAATAACCGTATTTATTGGCAAAATAAGCTTCTTCTTCCTGGAGATGGCCACTATCTGGCAATAGAATAGAACATAAATCCCGCGTTCCTTCAGTACTGTAAATGGTGCCTTTAAATCCATCCTTGACTAAAAGAGGTAGATAACCTGTATGATCAATATGAGCGTGGGTTATGAGGACTGCATCAATGGTTTTGGGGTCAACAGGCAGAGGACCCCAGTTTCGAAGTCTTAATTCTTTGCGACCTTGATACAGTCCGCAATCAACTAAAATGATCTTATTATCAATATGTAAGAGGTATTTGGAGCCTGTAACCGTTTGTGTCGCGCCCAGAAAAGAAATGTCCATAACAGCTCCTAATATAATACATATTTTCGTTGTTAATGCTATAAATCATCTATCCAGGGTGTTTTGACGATTGTCACCAGACCCTAATTAATAGACTATAATATATATACGGATTTTTCTATGAATTAATTTTGCTACTAATGCTCTACCAACAGGGATAGGAGATAAATTATGGCTAAGTCAAAGACAATGGACAAGGATAGAGTCTTAATTGACGTAATGGATGCCATTTACAACCGCCATGCGGTTCGTGATTATCTGCCAAAGAAGGTAGAGTCCTCTGTCATTAATAAGTTATTAGACGCAGCCATACACGCTCCTGCCGCTCTTCATGAAGAATCACGTGCCTTTGTAGTGATACAGGATAAGAAGATATTGGATCGTCTTTCAGATACTGCCAAATCCTTGACACTTATTGAGTCACAACAAAGCAGTTCACAACAAAGAAACCATATTCTCGAAGTAGTTAATCAAAAAGAATTTAATGTTTTCTATAATGCCAGTACATTGATAGTGATATACAGTACCTTCCACGGGCCATTTGTCGCAGCCGATTGCTGGCTTGCCGCAGAAAATTTGATGCTGTCGGCTCTTGCTCATGGTTTGGCCTCCTGTGTCATAGGTTTTGCAATTACAGCTCTAAATTCGCCCGAATGGCGAGCTGAATTTAATATTCCTAAAGAAATGACTGCCGTAGCACCAATAATTGTGGGGTTGCCAGCTGGGAACACGGTACCAGCGATTCATGAACCGCCTAAAGTTTTAATATGGAAATAATAGCTTAAAATTCCAGAGTTTTGTTTTTTAACTTGAATAACCAGGTAAATCAATTTTAATTCTGGTTCCCCAGGTTAATCTCAAGGCATTAAGAATAGCGATAATATCAATTATCTCCTGCAGAATTGCCCCACTAATAGGATTAATAAATCCGGCTGCGGCAAACCCCATACCGATAAGACTAAAGATCATACCACCAAGAGCACTTTGTAATACGATTCTACGTGTATTTAAACTAAGGTGTAATAATTCATCTACTTTATTGAGCGTATTTTCCATGATAACAGCACCAGCTGCTTCGGCCGTTATATTACTGAATTGTCCAAAAGCAATGCCTACTGTTGCTGCCGTTAGAGCTGGAGCATCATTGATCCCATCGCCCATAAAGACCGTTGGCGCCTTTTTTGTTTCACTACGAACAATTGCTAATTTTTGTTCAGGACTTTGTGATGCATGAATTTCTGATAGATTTAAAAATGCACCCATATAGTTAACTTCTGATTCTCTGTCCCCTGAAACCAACATAATTTTTTTAAATTGATGGTATGGCGTCAGATGACTGATAAAGGATTTACTTTCTGCGCGTGGTGCGTCATGAAAATGGAATGCAGCAGCGTATTCATTATCCAACAAAATAATACATTCCAAACCCGGTGATACTGGTGGAAGTAATAAAGCATCTTGAGGTCTTGTTTCTAACAATTTTTTCCGACTGGTAATGTCAATTGAGTGTTTATTTATTATGCCATGCAAGCCCTGACCGGGCTTTTCAGATACATTAGAGGATTTAAGAAATTTTATATTAGCTTCTTTTGCAGCTTGTAACACAGCGCTTGAAAGAGGGTGCTTTGAATAGCGCTCCACACTGGCAACGTATTGTAAAACTTGTTTGCTTGTATGCTTGGGACTAGTGATAATTTCCGTTAAAGCGGGTTTACCGTATGTAAGAGTTCCAGTTTTATCAAAAATGGCAGTTTTACAGGTAGGTAATTTCTCCAAAACACTGGGATCTTTGATAATTATTGCTTGTTTTGCAGCTCTGGAAATTGCGCTGATTATGGTAATCGGAATCGCTATTAATAAAGGACAGGGTGTAGCAATAACAAGTACAGAGAGAAATCGGATAGCATCTCCTGTGAAATACCAAGCGGCAAATGCAAATGCCAAAGCAATAGGTGCGAAAATCGCGCCTATTTGGTCCCCTAAACGTCTTATCGAAGGACGCTTTTGTTCTGCATCTCCGAGTACTTTTACTATGGCCGAATATCGTGAATCAGAGGTCACTTTATCTGTTTTTACAGTTAATACTGATTCTCCATTAATTGCTCCGGATAAGACAAAAGTCCCTGGTGTTTTAGATATTTGATAGGGCTCACCAGTTAGATACGATTCATCCATAGAGCCATGTCCCTCAATTACTGTCCCATCCACAGGACAGATTTCATGCGGGTAAATAACTATTTCATCACCAACATGAATGTTCTGTATTTCAATTTCCTCAATAAGCTCACGTACTTTTCGATGAGCAATTGTTGGCATACGTGCTGCCAAGGCTTGCAAAACAGACGATGCTTTACGTTTTGCATATATCTCTAGTGTTTGACCACTAGCAATCATTAAGATAATTAATGTAGCCGCCAGGTATTGATGTAATAAGATACCAGTAATTAATGCAATTGCTGCTAATAAATCAGCTCCAAAATTGCCTTTTAAAAATTTAAATACTATAAGAAAAAACTGGGGTATCCCACCAATTACCAGTGGGAATACTAAAGGAATAAGCGAATAGGGTAGCTTAAAAAAAACCATGAACAGGTGTACGATAATCGCAATCAGTGCTAATACGGCTAGATATAATTGCCATCGACTAGTTAGTTTCATATCCATTTCCACATTAAGCGTTTTTTAATCTTTTCTACTAAAAACAGATAAGTCATTGTAGCTAAGATAAGAAAAAGAAAATACGTTGCCGGTAGAGGTATAAATCCAAAAAATTGGGCTATAGGTGTAAAAGGGAGTATGATTCCTATCGCAACACAAAGGAGCACAGTTGTTATCAAGGGTATGCTGGGTTTGCTTTGCCAAGGATTTTTGACAGTGCGGATAACAAAAACTACCAGAGTTTGAGTTGCTAAAGATTCTACAAACCAACCGGTTTGAAATAAGGCTTCAGATGCTGCAAAAACCTTTAGCATGATGAAAAAAGTTAGAAAATCAAAAATCGAACTAATGGGACCGATGTAAAACATAAACGTACGAATTATGCCGATATCCCAATGTTTTGGTTTGCGTATAAAGCTCTCATCCACATTATCTGTTGGAATAGTTATTTGAGAAATATCATAAAGAAGATTATTTAATAGAATTTGCGACGGTAACATCGGTAAAAAGGGTAAGAAAAGAATGGCAACAGCCATACTTAACATATTACCAAAGTTAGAACTAGTACCCATCATCAGATATTTCATCACGTTGCCAAACGATTTGCGTCCTTCTAAAATTCCATCGAGTAATACGCTTAAATTATTTTGCAGTAAAACAATATCCGCAGCTTCGCGTGCGATATCAACAGCGCCGGATGCGGAAATGCCAACATCTGCAGAATGTAATGAAGGTGCATCATTAATCCCATCACCAATATAACCAACTACATGACCCCGACTACGCAATGCACTGATGATTCTTTGTTTTTGTGACGGTGAAATTCTGGCAAAAATTTGCGTTTGCTCGCCGATAGTTGCTAATGCCGCATCGTTCATATGGTCTAATGTATCGCCTAATATAATTTTACTGGGATCTAAACCAACCTCCTTACACACATGAGCTGCAACCAAATCATTATCACCTGTGATAATTTTTATCTGAACACCTTCTGCGTTCATCGCCTTAATGGTATCGCCTACATCGCTAAGTGGTGGATCAATAAAGGCAATAAAACCTGCCAGTGTTAAGTCTCTTTCGTCTTTTAAGGTATATTTAGATTGTGGTGAGATGCTGCGATAAGCAATTGCCAAAACGCGGTATCCTTGACTGCTTAAGGCTAAAAAAGTGTCCTTGCATAATTTTTGGGCCTTATCGTCAAAGGGCTTAGATATAGTACCAAGGCGGTAATCAGTGCAGGCCTGCAGTACATATTCAGGTGCACCTTTTGCGATAAGGATATGTTCTTTATTTTTATTTACTACCACTGAGGCGCATCTACGTTCAAAATCAAATGGTATTTCATCGATTTTGAAGTATTCTTGTAAATCTGGATGATCGTGTTTTAAAATTGCGGCATCAAGCGGATTAACTGCATTATTTTTTATTATGGCTGTGTCTAAATCATTTTGAATTCCTGTTGCATATAAACTATTGAGGTAGGCTAACAACAGAACATGTTCTGAGTTGGTTCCTTCGGTATCAATGGCTTGTTCCAGTATCATTTCACCACTGGTTAAAGTACCTGTTTTATCGCAGCATAAAATATCAATACTGCCAAAATTCTGGATTGCAGATAAATTTTTAACGATTACTTTTTTCTTTGCCATGCGCACAGCGCCTGTCGCAAGGGTAACGGTGGTAATCATAGGCAATAATTCAGGTGTTAATCCCACTGCAAGTGCCATGGCAAACATGAGGGATTCAAGTACGCTGCGATGAAGAAGGAAGTTAATGCTCATCACTAGTACCACCATCACAAAAATAGTTTTCATGATGAAAAGCCCAAAATTAGTGATGCCCTTATCAAACTCAGTAAGTGGAGCTTTAGTTCGTAAACTTTGAGCTATAGCACCAAAGGAGGTATTTTTGCCCGTATTAATGACTAAGGCGGTAGCTTTTCCGCTCACAATGGAAGAACCAAAAAATACTGCGTTGATTGCCGTAGCCTGTTTTTGGGGATTTGATGACAGTTGTATTGCTTCTTTTTCAACAGGAAAAGATTCCCCTGTAAGCGCTGCCTGTTGCACATGCAGATCTTTTGACTCCAAAAGCCTGCAATCAGCTGGAACCATGTTTCCTGCAACAAGTCGAATAATATCTCCAGGAACCAATTCCTTACACGGCAGAAACACCCAAACTCCATCACGTAAAACACAAGCGGTAGCAGCAACCTGTTCTTGCAGACGTTTAGCTGCCACTAAAGAGCGATGGCTTTGTATATAATCTAAGATGATACTCATCAGCACTATAATAATGATAATGGCAGCATTGGATATACCACCAGTTAGTGCTGAAATAAGGGCAGCAATTAATAAAATCGCAACTAAAGGGTTGGTTGAATGAGACAAAGCTATAAGAATATGGGAGCGCTCATCTTGCTGAGCAACTTCATTAGTACCGTATTGCTTCTTACGTATATCGGCTGCACTGGTACTTAATCCCAATATAGATGTATCAAGACTTCTTAAGGTATCACTAGTGCTAAGCCTCACTAATTTATCCATATCCATAATCAGCTTGATCCTTTAACAATGGTAGTGTGTTTTTAATGTCCTAGGTATATTTAATACAACCCCCTGGTACGTTATCCCGAGCGTCAGGCGCATCATCCCGAGGCGTCAGGCGCATCATCCCGAGCGTCAGGCGCATCATCCCGAGCGTCAGGCGCATCATCCCAAGCGTCAGGCGCATCATCCCAAGCGTCAGGCGCATCATCCCAAGCGTCAGGCGCATCATCCCGAGCGTCAGGCGCATCATCCCAAGCGTCAGGTACGTCATCCCGAGCGTAGTGAGGGATCTCCTGACTGTGGCACAAGCTGGAATAGAACTGACAATAATACTATCAAGTATAAGCCATATAATACAATTATCCCAATAACAGCAATCTTATACGAGTTTAAAGAAGGACCAACTGATAAGTATCATTACTTGACTCATTTGATTCATAAACAAGCTCCTTCGACTCATTACAGAGACTGTCTACAAAGAACGCATACTTGGAGTGTTGGGTAAAATGAGGAGCACAATCATGATAGTGAACAAATGACTGATGGTTAAGAGCTGCACAATACCTACGGAAATTAAGCGGAGATCCCAGGGCGGTTTGAAATTCATGGACTGAGTAGTGTTTGAGAACGCTGTAGTCATTTGGATGTTGGTATGCTTGTGTAAATTTGAGTACAAAATGGTGAATTAGGGTCTCAAGGTTCTTTAGTAACTGAGAGTCATTATTATACCCATAAACGGTTTTTGCAAAACAAAACCATAGAAATCCATAATGTTCAGCACCCCTTTCAAATTTTACGATTAAATCCTTGTCATCTTGGCTGCGATAATTCGGATTTAATAATAAGTTGCATCGTATATATTCTAAATAAATGTCGCCACATTGCTCCGTTTTCTCCATGGCAGATTTAAGTATCTCCAAAGCCTTTTTCGGTGCGAATTCTGGGTTAAAGGGGTTCATCAAAATACATGCATTGTGCACGTCCTCCTCACCCGACAAGCTATTTTGTGCTTGCATGAACGAATAGGGATTGAAATTATTTTCAACTTGAACTGCAAGCGTGTCTAAACTAGTATCTGTATCCTTTAATAACCTCATCTTATTGATGGATGTCTCTTTGTTTCTTTTTGTTACTTCATATTGATACGTTCGAGACAAAATTTCTTCGGCTTTTTCAATATACGTATCTAAAATACTTCGTTCTTTATCTAATATAATTCCTATTCGCACCAACCATTTCGTAATGGGAATTAACCAATGCTGAACTTTATCAATTGTTTGGCCACTGAAAATTTTGGACGCAGAATATTCATTTGTTTCCTCTGAAAGTCTTTCAAAGCAATTTTCTAAAATAAGATAGAGTTCATGATGTAATTTTTGGGTTATGAAATGTGCGTTTGTGCTAAAAATTTCAAAAGCGGAATTAGTGTTTTTAGGTGTTAAAATATGGTCTATTATCTTTTTGTAGTCTTGTTCTGTTAGTGTTTTACTATGTGCCTTTTTCAGGAACTCTTGGATAGCAAAATGCAGCTTCGATATATGGTTAAATTGTTTTGGATTGAATGTTATTTCTGTATGTGGTTTTGGTCGCTTTAGAAGTGCATAAACCAGGTTTTCTTCTATCTGAGCTCTGGCATAAAAATTATCACTGTTGTGTGAAATGCTCGGTTTCACTAAGTAGGTATATATATGAGCATACGAGTTTAGATAGTATGTTACTAATGTCTCATTGGGTTCATTAATGGCAAGCCATAACCAATTTTGATATAACAAAAATACGATTGATTTATACCTTTCAACAATTTCACGATTGCGATGGATACAATCTAAGACCTTAATCATCTGGTCTTTATTGTTTAGTATTCTACAGATCTCTAAAAATCGTGTGGCACCACTTCGGTTTGTACAAAAAGTCTTTAATGAATAACTCGATTCGATGGAGCTTACCTCTACCCAAATAGAATGATATTTATTGAATTGGGAAGGAACATCCAAATTATTTTTATTTTTACTCAGTTCCTCTAATATATCAAAAAGATGCTGTGGTGATTTATCGTTTTTGGTAAACATGGGCTGCCTCTCTTATTAGTTGTTCGGGTATCTCCTTATAAAATAAATTTGAAATATGCTAGGATCTGGTGGCAACTGTCAACAGACCCTAAGCTTGAGATATTTACAGGCTTAATTTGCCAAAGAAACACTCAATAGATTCGCTCCATAATTGTGGTAATTGTAGCACATTTGGATATCACATATTTAATCGAGTTTGGAACACATTGGAGTTCTGTTCTTTGAATTCCTCAATAGATTTTTTAAGGGCTCTATTGGGTATTAATACAGAATCGATTTGTGCCTTATCCAGCTTCGGATAATCCGGATGTTGTTGCATCCGAGCTTCAATAACGCTCTTTTCATAGGAGTTGCCATCACCAGTATAAAGAACAGGATCCTCCATTAATTGCTTTGATAATGGACATATAAATGACTTGGGTATGCTTGCTTGACCGGATCTATTTGGTTCGCTTCCAGCAAATATCCCCACTTTAGCAGGGGAAGAAGATGAAGCTTTATTTGATTCCAGGCTGAGTTTTATTGCAAGTGCTAACTCTTTATCTTCTTCATCGATCACGGGATTGGTCGCACTGGGTGCAGCATATTGCGGCCGAATAATTCTTCCTCTGCGGGTTGAAGTTAATTTTAAACTGTCAGGATTGGGACATGAGCCATTAATGGTAATATTATCACGCGCCTCTAGCGTGTTATTGATAGCAATATTGCCATCAACCTCTATACTATTATTGCTACTC
>JBAZRP010000058.1:14375-18046 GCA_041662885.1 Legionella sp. | reverse complement strand
AATCGATGTCCTCCAAATCATGGCTTAATAGAAAATTTTGCTTACCACGAGCTTTAAAAGCCTCAAGCTTTGTTGCCAGAAAATAGGGTGCAGAAATAACCTTTACATGGATTGTATCTGTTATTTTCTGTTCTATCGCATGAGCCTGAGCATCTTGATACCATCGATTGGAAAAACCAAATACACTTTTATCTACCGGCATGACATCAATTAACACACCATCACAATCTCAGCGACAAATAGGATGATTACCGGCAATCAATTCTTTAAATCCTTTTTGTCGGAGTTTTTTTGCAATGGCATAATAATCGCTTCTTGTAATGACATTCACAATACAATCCACATCTACAGTATAACGTACATCAGGTGCAGCTTTGTCTGTAATTAATAGTCCTGTGACGCACCCACCAACAAATGTAACCTCATTACATAACTCCTCAAGTCGATGAGCAACCAATGTCAACAGATCAATATTATGTTGTGCAGAACTTTTATTCATTACTCACCAACTTATAGTTTTTTAATAACTCTGATATTTTTTGCGTGGCAAGTTGATTCTCACGTGCCCGGCCTGAGCGAATGGCATCAATCAAAGTTAATAAATCATAAAATAAAGGATCGGGATGCTTCATAACGGACTCCGGCACGGAAGGATATAAAGGTTTAAGTGCAGCACCTCGTGCTGTACCCTCACCATAGGGCCAAACAGGAATAGGATCATTGCCCGTTACAATTTGACTGTTTAAGCTCGGAGCGGCATAACTTGTGGGGACACCTCGAGTAATTTCTCCGACTTGAGCAGGAAAAATGTATTTAAGGCCATGAATAAAAAATTCCTCACAAGCTTGGATTATTGGTTGTGGCTTTTGGGGTGGGTGATATGGAGTAATTAATCTAGCCAAAACTAGTCGCTTGAATGCGCTGTTTATTTGCGATGGACTCAAACACAATTTAAAGGCGATACTATTTTGAGACCAACTATTACCGCCCTGATAAGCTAAAATCTTGGTCAAAACTACAATATCTTGTGGTTTAAGCATATGTTTATCCTTCGCCATTCCATATTCTAGAATTTAGAATAAAGAATGGCTTTAGTCAAGGACACCATCACTAAATCACAAAAAAATGAGTTATGGTATCTCCGCAAGGTAAAGAACCTGTGTATGTGAAATACCTCAGTCCTACCTAGCACCTGCAATATTGGATCTATTGGATCAAACAACAGTTTGCTGCACATAAGATTACTTCACACCCAAATTTCGATCATATTGCTCAGATAAATTTTAAAAAAGATATGGCTTATAATTGGATTGGCGTTGTTGATGAAAACAATGATTTTGTCCCTGATATTGGCGGAAATACAATTCAAGTGCGGGTAAGTGATAGAGGAGCCAAAGCCAGCTTTACATGGTTAAAGCAAATATACTTAGAATTTACCGATTTAAAGTAATTCATAGCAATGCTTACTGGAAGCCTCTTTCTCATCCAGCAAACTACAAATAACTTGAGCGAATTTATTAGGTATTTGAATTAAGGGGAATACCCGACCTGGGACAAAAAATTAACATAGCTACCACTATTATATTATGGGAGCAAACGCTTTATTAATAAATGATGAGGAATACCCGCACTAGAAACCTCCCCTATCATAATAAAATCACCTACATGCTTAAATCCAGCTTTCATATAAACATGCTTAGCTCTGAGATTATCTATTGCTGGATCAATTAAAAAAGTATCCGCAGTTGGATCAAACTCTTTTCTAAAAAAATCAATGAATTCTGACAAAGTTCTAGCGCCATAGCCTTTACCATAATAATCTTTATTCCCAATCATAAAATCCAAGCTATAGGAGCTACCCGTCGCAGAAAGATTGGCTAATTTAATATCATTAATATTAGAATCAACTGATTCTTGAATGGACATTATCATTGAAAAAGGCTGGTTATTTTCTTTTGCTATCCAATAAACATACTTTCCATTAGCGTAAGATGAAGGCGTAACCCGTCCTTCAATAAAGTTATTAATATCATCTTTATGACCCTGGCTTGTGTCCCATGACGCCATGATGTGTGGTTCTGCCAGCCAGGAAAAAATAATTTCTTTATGAGTAGAATTTACTTTTTCAAAACAAATGGGACTGTTATTATTCATGCATTTTCCTTTAAAATCTTACAGTTAGTTGTTAATTGGTGCAAATATACCATAGAATATTACCGCATATCCACAATTTTAACTTAGGTGAATAATGTGACATTTTCATTTTGTGTTGACAGACCTTCATAATATTCGTGTTGCACTCTGTTCTATTTTAGTATAAAATGCTTCTATTTTGAGTCAAATATATGCTTGGATCTTCTGAAGAAATTATGAGCATGGCAGCAGCACAAGTACAATCGTGTCGTGCATATATTTCAATAGAACCGATTGATGAACTTACAGTTAAAACACAACGTCAGCAACTTAATGATCGTTTTTTACGATGTAGTGATCATGATGATGATGATAGAGGTACTTCAGCAAGTATTTATTGGAATCCTTCATTTGAGTATTTAAGAGCGATTCACGTCCGACCAAGAGATCCAGATTCGTCCCATCCACCAAAATTAGTCTTGCTCTTTTCGCACTATAACGAGATGAACCATAAAATATTTACTTGCTATCGTGACCACCAAAAATCATTGGCTAAAATTATTCTTTCAAAATGCGAAGATTCCTATCCAGGCAATAAACACGGAGTAATTGGCATTAATTCCATCAATTCATGTGACGGCTATCACAAGCGTAGTGATTTTCGTCATGGTAGTTATTTAATTCAGCTAGCAATTGAGTATAGTTTCCAACAGGGTTATGAAGGAAGAGTTGATTTGTTTTCCACGAATGGAAGTGGCAAATTTTATTTTAAATTAGGATTTTTACCGAAACATCTTACTGAATCTATTTTAAAGGGATTCCAAACAGGTCAGGATATTGATGGATTTGATATGTATTTGCCGCAAGCATCGATAGATGCTTGGAAAGAAAAGATTCGACAATACCCTATAATTTTATCTGAGGAAGAAGTGAATGCTTTGGTGCTAAATTCTGAGAATTCCAAACAACAACATTTAAATAAGCGGCTTAACAGCCTACTTTCAGGAAATATATATCATCCGAATGTTCTAATAAGGCTGCTTGAAGAAGGAGCTGACCTGAGTGCTATTACAAATGGTTATAAAGCGTTACATATGCTTGTTGACTACGGCACCAACAGAGATCATGACACACTCATACAAACGCTGATCAATCAATATAATGCTAATATCAACATAAAAGATCCCAATGGTCGAACACCTCTTCATAATTTAATACTAAATACTCCTGCTGTTAATTGTGATTTTGTCCAGTGGCTGGTCAATTTAGGTTCTGATGTCAATACCCGTGATAACGATGGGCAAACCTTATTGGAAGCAACCACTCGAACTAAGAACCAAAACGTAATTCATTTTCTAGAGCAATGCACAGTTACAAGGAATGTTTCTGGTACAAATCCAGCTCATACAGTAATAAACGATCGGACGAACGTTAGTTGCATAAGTATGCAAGTGCTTTCTGGCTTTATGATGGTATTAGGTACTGTCGCGGTTGCTGTTGCATTTACGATACTGAATGCGGCAACCTTCAACGCCGTT
>JBAZRP010000058.1:0-14365 GCA_041662885.1 Legionella sp. | reverse complement strand
GGCTTGTATCGGACTAACCTCTCTGTTGACAGGCTGTGGATTTTTCAAAAAAACATTTGAACTTCATCAAACGGAATCCCGTTCACTCTCTTTATTTGGTTTTCCTACCTGATACTAATTCAAACTTTGGAACATCTAGTCTGAATTAAAGCCACATCAATGCCCAAGTTAATTCTTTCATCAGGACAATCCTCGATCCTGGTACATAATTGTGTGACTGGGATTGGAAAAAATTGCAGTAGTAAATAACGTGCTCTCATTCGCAATTAATTAGCCACTTTTGGCTCTGATTGCGAGTCGAGGAGTTTATGGGAACAAGGTGTTGCATATAACACTTGGACAATATGCTTAAATAAAGATTCAGTGACAATTTTTCCACAAAAATATCTCCAATTTGCTTTGGCAACATTAGCTATGAGAGGATCTCATCGCTGAACATCAAACACATCGAGGCCAATAATTTTTCTACTAAAAATATCTAAAAGGAGATAAAGATAAAAATATTTACCCCATATCTAAAGTGACTCTAAAACCGACACATTGATATCGCCTTGACTTAGCTGGTTTTCTCGAATCAAAAGCATAGAGATCAAGTCTTGTGATATTCATACTACCTAATCAATTAATAGAATTTCCTGAATTTGATTCAAAAATAAAGTAGATTATCAAAAGACTTGACCCCTAATTTCTCATTAACACCTATATTATCTCATCATTAATAAAATCTTTTTTAGTCAACATATAGACCTGCTCTGTCGCTTGAAACAGCCCCTTGGCTTGAAGATGAGTAGGTATTTCGAATTGTTTGCTATACAACTGATTAATTTCAAAATGAGCACCATAAAGTGCAATAACTTCATCCTCTCCAACAGAAAATGGCGGTCCTGGCATTTCGCTTTGATCATACGTTGTTGTAATTAAAAAAATTGAGGCCACTGGCATTGTCAATTCAATTAAATATTCAGAGTAAGATTTACGACTATCTATAGGTAGGGCAATCAATGCTGCTCGATCATACACTGCATCAATTTTATCAAGGACAACTCGACTAAGCTTAAAAAAATCACCACAAAAAATGGTAATTTTCTCACTAGCAAATAAAGTAAAATTTTTTGTTTCTGTTATCTTGACGGGGATTTTATTTTCTTTAAAAAAAATGCTGCAAGCAATCTGGCTAAGCTCAACGCCAATCACTTGATATCCTTGCCCTGCAAGCCAAATCATATCAATGCTTTGACCACACAGAGGTACGAGAACACGAGAACCAGGTGTAAGTTTTAATGATGAAAAATAGCGCTGCAAAAGTTTATTTGGCTGTAATTGATTAAATCCAATATCTTTAGATTGCCATTTTTGATGCCAATATTCTTTATTCATTAAGTTGTACAAACTCCCGCTTTATCTGAAGAATCATGATACCATGACCCAATAAAATAATTACTGGGAATTGGATTTTTTTCTAAATTCAATAATTGATTTTTCTATCCCATTCTTTTGAATATAATTTGCAGCTTTTTTGACGACAACTATAACGTTAGCTTAATCAATATTTTTGGAAGTGATTTTTGACAACATAGCAGATTTTTGCTTTTGAAGCTCTGCATAAAACTCATGCTCTTTTTGAGCAACGTGCTTTTTATACCCATCCGGATCAATAAAAGGATTAGTAAGACTATGATTCAATGAAGCATACTTTTTACTGAGATTAAAATATCCGGCGTGTGCGCCTAAAAAAATATCACAACGCAATGACTTAAGTACTTTTATTGCATGTTCATAGTCTTCTGCAATATTAGGATAAGCAGTGTTGTTAACAAGTTTATATCCTGGATTTACGTTAAGACTGCCTACTATCACAGCTTGATAGTGCTTACCATGGTCGGTAACTTGCATAGTCCATGTGGTACAACCTTTTGTATGCCCCGCTGTTAAATGTGCAGTTAATACAGTTCCACCTAGTTTTACTTGCTCACCATCATGAAGAACTTTATCCACTTTAGTTTGTGGAAAATACATGCTGTCGTCATTACCATAATGAAAATCCGATTTTCCACCTGATTGCACTTCAGGTACATCAGCATCCATTACCATATACTGTGCATTTGTTTGCTGTTTGATTAATTGGCTACCGGCGGCGTGATCAAGATGAGCGTGACTAATCAACAAAATTTTAGTATCACTGAACTTAAATCCCAATTTTTCTATACTTGCTTTAATCATCGGAACATTCGCTTCAAGATCACTATTGATAAGAATGTTTCCTTTAGGGGTAACCACTAAGTAGCTGGCTAAATCATCAGTTCCTACATAATATAGATTCCCTGCGATTCGAAAAGGAGGAAATGGATGCCCAACAGGATAAGCAAAACATACAGTACAACATAAGGTGATAACCAAGGATAAAAACAGAGATTTTTTCATTTAAACTCTACTTACAGACATAGATAAAAATAGCACCAAACTTCGACATATTCAACACAAAAATTTCAAAAAAACTTCAAAATTTAACTCAACCATCCTAACCATTTGATTTTACTGGTGCCGCGATTAATAGAGAGAAATAATTTTTTCTATTGTACTTAAAACAATATTCCTTGAGCGCTCATGTCGAGCTATCGCTTTTATAGCCTCAAACCATTTGGGTCAGAAATAAGCTTTTTAAAGTATCCTGAAACAAACTGTACCATATCTTTTGGAGAGTTAACCAATTCTACCAATAATTCTGGCCTCCCATTAATCACATTAATTATGTCTTCTAAATCTTTACAATCCCAATAGTGCATGTCTTTATATGCCCTATCAGTGAAGGCCTCAAGCTTAGTGGCAATGAAATAAACAGCATTGAATATTTTGATTTTTTTGTCTTTAATTTGTACCTCAATGGCACAGTACTTGGGGCCAGGGCTTATCTTTTGCTCTTGCGATCTTCATGTTATTGCATCACCAAGGGAAGCTATGTATAATTTTCGATCACAAAAACAATAGAGCATCATTGCTCAAAGGAGAATAATGTTTAAGCCAGCTCCCACCGGTTTAGATCAAATTCCTGAATTTTTAAATCAGGATGATCAAACGATTAAAAAAGCCATGAAAATTTCCAATAAAATACTTGCGATCAGGTTGTTTGACCTTTACATCAAAAAGCTTTCTCGGCAAATATCTGAAACACAACTGCGCATTGAAGTATTAACCCCGTTTATTACTCCAGAGGAAAGACAAAAACAAATTACACATCTTTTAACTTTAGATATAAACAAACACGAGCGTTCTTTAGAAAGATTATCAACAACTGCGCAACCATTAGAACAAAAACTGGTTCAGGGTTTAAAAGATGGAGTAAAATTTCTATCCTCATATAAAAACACTCTAACAATATTAGCTGAACATAAAGCACAACTTGAGATACTTGTTAGAAGAGCAAAAATTGCTCGTCAAGCTATTCCTACCCTAGATGCAAGCGAACAATCAAAATTGTACCCATCCATGGCCTCTCTATATGAAGAACAAGCCAACAGAAGAGCCTGGTATCATCATGGAGCATTTGTTTTTACACTTGGAATACTACTTCTTCCTATATCGCCACTTATTTATCATTATTTATGGAAACAACCACGGGATAAAGAAATAATTCAACCTAATCCTTTCAATTCACTACAACTCAGAATGATACGCAGTACCCGAAAAATATTTAAGGAGGAGACTCATGAACTTCCAGATCCTGACATTTCAAATAGATTTATGCGTAAAGATTGTGATTATGATAAACAATATCCTTCTAGGTCTAACAAACTATCTACACCATATATTACAAAATACAAGAAACAAAGAAATGCTTTTTTCTTAGAAAATACATCGCGATTTTTTGGTACTATAAAAAAAGCTGTAACATCACAAGAGGCGGAATACATTTTAAATAGCAAAAATGAAGACGAGATGCTTTATTTAAACCACGGAATGAAACATTAATAGCAAAATTCGATAAATCAATAAGTTATAAGTTATGATGGGGGCGGCATCCATAACATTGGCTATCTAATTGATTGATAATAAATAATTATTTGAATGTGACTTTTAAAAAAGCCCCCAAATAGGCCCCTGTTTGTGGAGTGTTACTCATGGAATTGAACCAAATTCCACCAATTTACTGTTCTTCTGTTCGCGAACAGCGAACACCTGCCAGAATATACAAGTTAATGCCTTGAGCCTCAACCCTATCGTTATTTGCTATTCGCGAATCGCGAACAACGAATGATTGTGTTATACTTATGTTAAGATAACGAACGAGGTATCTTCCCTATGCTAAAGCCACAAGACATCGTGATACTTTTGAAAATACTATCCATGATGGTTTTGAACAAAAACGATCATGCGGAGTATTTGTCTCAAAATAAGCTTGCAACGCTTTTATGCATGAGTGTATCAGAAGTTAATGCAGGCATAAAAAGGCTAGTCCAATCAGGATTATTAGCGCCAGTGCTTACAGATGACCCCAAAAATAAAATTATATTTTTACCAAATAAATCAGCTTGTGAAGAATGCCTGATATCGGGGGTAAAATATTTCTTTCCTGTAGAGTTGGGCTCTTATACTCGTGGGATCGCTACTAGCTATGCTGCCCCTATACTTGAAAAACAATTTATTCTCGGTGATGACCCTATTCCAGTTTGGCCTTATGGTGAAGGAGATAAAAGAGGATTGGCTTTAGAGCCGTTGTATTCCTCTGTGCCAAAATCATTAGCTCAATATCCAGATCAAACTTTTTATGAATTACTTGTGCTCGTTGATGCAATTCGCAGTGGACGAGCAAGAGAAAAAAATATCGCTACTGCATTATTAAAGGAAAAAATTCATGGTAAATCACAAGCAAGCACGAGCTACAGCGAATTTGAGAATGTTGGAATTCGTAGCAAGGAAATTGGGCCCTCTCAATGAGCAGGTAATTTATTTAGGCGGCTGCACAACGGCATTATTTATTACTGGATGTACGCCCCACAAAAGATGTTGATTGTATTATTGATATTGTTTCATTACCGAAGTATTACCAATTTGGCAAAAAATTATCTGGCCAAGGATTTAGGCAATCTATTGATGAAGAAGTAATATGCCGTTGGCGTTATGATGATGCTATTTTAGACGTCATGCCAACAGACGAAAATATTCTAAAATTTGGTAATCGCTGGTACAAAGAGGCTATTGAGCATGCTATTTCACATTAATTAGACGAAGATCTCACTATTAATTCAGTAACAGCTCCTTATTTATTAGCTACAAAAATTGAAGCATTTAAAACAAGGGGCAATAATGATTTTTTAGGAAGTCATGACTTTGAAGACATTATTACAATCATTGCCGGACGAATTGAGATTGCAGATGAAATATTACTTGAAGAAGAGAAACTCAAGACACATCTCAAACAATTTTTTGCGGAAATCATCGATGATGACGATTTTAGAACAGCATTGCCAGGACACCTGAATGATGGTCCCGTCACTATTCAACGAATTCAAACGGTTCAGGACAGAATAAAACGAATCATTACTGGTTAAGGAAAATTATGAAGATGGCATGGATGACTGATATCCATTTAAATTTTATCGATCTGACAACTCGTCAAAAATTTTATCAGGAAATTATTGATAGTAAATGCAACAGTGTATTACTAAGCGGTGATATTGCAGAAGCACCCAGTATCAAAAACATATTACAAGAACTGGCAATTTTTATTAAAAAACCAATTTATTTCGTTCTTGGCAATCACGATTATTACCGAGGTCAAGTAGACGAAGTACGCATCGAAATGACCGCCTTAACTGAATCTAATGAGTATTTATTTTGGCTGCCTTATTTTTCTTCAAAAGCATCTGGTGATGTGTTGATGAATATTTGCACCAAGCATCCTAATATCGATTTCTTGGTGTTGTGCGGCCATACCCATGGGAAGGCGATATACCACCCATTTCCAAATCTGATAGTTGAAGCTGGCCACGCTGAATATAAAAATCCGGAAATCCAGAATTCGAAGGAGCTTTCTATATGATTATCAAGTCTTGTGATATTCATACTACCTAATCAATTAATAAAATTTCCTGAATTTGATTCAAAAATAAAGGAGATTATCAAAAGACTTGACCCCTAATTCATTCCATCAGGATATCTATCAAAACATTTACTGGGATCTCATAGTAACTGGGGGCTAATGCCGGTAAATACGTTGGCAGATATTCCAAAATAATATACAAAAAAAAGAAACTTATTTAATCTTTATATAATCCCTGTGTTTCAACTGCCTCATTAAAATATTTTATGAGGAATATTTTGCTCAACTGTGGGTTCTTAATATTCTTTCGAACGAACTCCACCTCAAACCCGCATTTTTCGTAGAATCCGCGCGCCTGAAATTGGTTGGTAACAAGATTAATATTATTGTATCCCTTTCCCTCAAAATGTTTATATAGATAATCCAGTAACTTTCGACCATATCCTTTACCACGATGCGCTTTGCTCACCCACATATCATCAACATAAATTTCTGAGAATGCAGTAAAACCATTAAGAATACCTACTGTTTTTTTTGATTCACTCTTTAAAACGAATGCAAAAGGATGGAAGTTTACATCCACACCATGGGAATGCTCGTAGGCAATTAAATCATTTCTCATGATTTTTTCATCTTCTTCGGAGATGGTATCTACTATTTGAATTTCACAGTTCATATATATTCCCGTTAAAAGTATACGATAGGTAACGATGGGATGATTTTAATTTTATATTTGGAATTGATTGACTAGCCTACATATCCTGCCCAAACTGGCAATGAGGATATTCTACCTTGTTTATTAAGGTTTCTTCTCTATTGCTATAAATTTCAAACGCATCCGAAGATTCGTTATGATATCTTATGCATTTAACCCACTGCATACCAGCCTTTTTTAATACATGTTGTGATCTTTTATTATCCGGATTGGTGATCGCCATCAGTTTATCAAAACCAAGCTCTGAAAATCCCCAATCAATTAAAGCGTTTACTAATTCTTGTGCAAATCCTTTTCCCCACTGTTCGACATGTAGCATATAACCAATTTCAATATCTGATTGATCAGAATCATAATTTAAATAAACCATACCAGAACGCCCAATAAATTGCTCATTTTTCTTGCTAAAAACAGACCCCACACAAAAACCATGAGCGGCATAATGTGATATATCCTGTTCTAGCCACTTTATAATAGTTGCTCGATTGCGTGGACCACCAACATATCGCATGACTTCTGGATTAGCTTGTAACTGATACCAATTATCAAGATCGGATAATACAGGTGCATTAATTTTAAATCTTTTTGTTTCTAGCATTATCATTTCATTTGTGCTCAAAAAATACGCACAAAATTACTTGTTAGAGTGAAGCCGATATAATACATGGGGTTCCTCTTGATAAATAAATTGCCTATCAAAAATACAACCAATTTTCTCCATTACACGTTGAGAAGCTTTATTACTCACGAGTGTAAAACAAACAGCCTCTTTAAGATTTAATACTTCAAAAGCAATTTCTTTTGATGCAATCGCCATTTCTGTAGCTAAGCCTTGGTTCCAAAAGCTTGGTACAAGAACATATCCAATTTCAACAACGGCTTCTTTTTCAAGCTCCATTTTTCTTAGCCCTCCGCGTCCAACAAATTTTTTTGTTTTCTTGTCATACCATAACCATTGACCAAATCCATTATTTTCCCACTGCTCTAAATTCCATTTAAACTTTTCCTGAATGGCTTGTTTAGATAACACACCGCCTAAAGTTTTCATAATTGATTTATTTTGATACATAGAAGCTATCAACTCAAAATCTTCTACTCGCAATTTTCTTGCGTACAAATAAGTTGTTTCAAATTCGAAAATATTTTTAAATCGGATTATAATTTTCATTACATACTCCAGATACTTAATATCGATTAATTGACTACAGGTATTAGCCGTATCATTTTGAAATTTCTTTAAGTGATTTTGCCTCAATGAATAATTTATCGCATGCATCTTTCATCACCCCGCCAATTAATTGATAACTATAAAAATCCGGAGTCTTTAATAAAATTTCTTCAGCACCAATCTGAATCTGTCTACCAAAAAGCTCATGCAAAAACGCTATTGAAGTACCATATACCACCTTGGGAATCATCGCCCAATAAATAGCAGCAGCACACATAGGACAAGGCTCAGCAGTGGTATAAAGGCTTAACTTACTTACATTACCATCAAAACCATTACTAAATAAAGTATGGATGACCGATAACTCACCATGCATTAAGGGATGATGATGTGCGCTATTAACCGACTTCAAAAGAATTTCTTTGTCATCGTAGACGATTATTGCACCGTAAGGAACGATAGGATTAAAAGCTGCTACGTCCATCGTGGCGGCCATAAAGTCATTAATGTATTTATCCATCTTTTCGCTCCTTTGGCTTGATATAGTTTTCCGCAAACTTATTTACGCTAACTTTATAATTGGTGTCGATTCTAAATGGGTTTAAATTCGATAACTCATCATAAATATCGACTTTTTCTTTAACCTTGAGAAAATAGATCAACAAGATTGAAACTGGTGCAAGATAGGCTAATGAAAACACAATGCCACCAACATTAATGGTCAAAAAGCCAATTGAAATAAATTTAGCAGCCATGGTTTTTGAGGCTATGAAGAATACAATACTGGAACAAAATAGCATGTGATGGTATTTGAACGTTTTACTATCATTGCTTGTAACTTGGGGTAGATGAAATTCAAAAAGGCGTGTATCGCCACCGTTGGGTGTCTCTATCTGCTCAATTTTTGAAATAATATTGCATAGTGTTCGATTAAAAATATTTAGAAAGCTGTAAATCAGCAAGGGGATAACGAGTTGCGCAACGCTAGCAGCATCGTGAAGATTAAGCCAAAAGATATCGAACAAACAATAAACCATTAAAGCTATCCAGAAAACATAGCTGCTGTCTCTTTTGCTTGCGGTATTTGCGAATCGTATCAGGAATAAACAACAAACCCATAGGGATATAGAGCTTTGTATAATGTACAGAAAATCTCGACCGAGCACGTTCGTGTAAATATCTTGTATTTTCCAAAATGATGATGCTGGTAACCAAATTGCAAACTTTAAAAATAAGATATAAATAGCGTGAAACAGTGAGTATAGGAGCTTTAAGTTGACCCTATTGATCTAGGCTATGTGCCTAAAAAATATTTTTAATATTTATAACATGCACCATGACAGATTGAACTACATTGTTCACAATTGAATTTGAAGCATTAAGTTTTAAACCTAACATCCCTATAATCAGTGTTATTAGCGCTACAATGGCTACCAGCTTCCTGTTGAAATACTGAGTGTATTTTTCTAACCACCCCATTACTGCACTTCGATTTTCTTGATACAGGGACGTTTTTCCCTCATCAGTAATAAACAACATACCACCATTTGATTTAGCTATAAGGCCAGCTTTTTCTAATTGTATTTTCGCTTGATCAACTTTTTTTTCAGAGCAAGCTTGCTCCCTAATAAGCCTGTGCTTTAATAAAAAAAATCGGTTGAAATAGTTATCCGAAGGTTTTTGGTGATCTAATAAGTACTGAAGAAAGATTTTAGCTGCTTTTTTCATAACTATCCTATTACTCTAATGGCAACATTGGTTAAAAAATGCTTTTTAAGCTCTATCGTAGGTAAATACTGGCTCTAGCACATCACCTAAAGGAATGTTTCCAGGAACGTTTTTTATATTTGAACTTCTTTTCTTTTTTAAAAAGCATCTACAACCCTTGTCAATACTGGTGCCGCTGGGGTGAATCGAACACCCGACCTCATGATTACGAATTATAAAATAACGGTTTCTATTGTATTCTATATTTTTCTAAAAATCTCTAATAAACCTATACACAGCAAGGAGTTATTATTATAATGCTTACTAAATTTTTCTAAGTAATGCTACCTGATCTTTCTACATTGCTTCTACATGTAGAAAAGGGATTTCAATGAATACAAAAATAAAAATAAATAAAACATCTGTTGATAAAGCGAAATGCCCTGCCGATAAAGATCAAATTTTCTATCGCGACATAGAACTTAAAGGTTTTGCATTACGTGTGACCAGTACGGGCACTAAAAGCTTTGTGGTAGAAAAAAATATTGGTAATAAAGTACGTCGCATGACTTTAGGTAAATTTGGTGCGCTGACTGCTGACGAAGCTCGTAAAGAGGCAAAAAAACTTATTGGAAAAATTACAGCGGGTGATGATCCGATTGCTGAGAAACGTGCCAAGAAGATGCGAGGAGTTACTTTAAATGAAGTGTTCAGTGACTACATCAAAGTTCGCAAAACACTCAAGCAAACAACACTTGCCAATTATCAACAAATCATAAGCAAAGCATTTACTAACTGGGGCAATAAACCATTAGTTTCAATCACCAAAGACCAAATCGCTAAACATCATGAGAATCTAGGCAAAGAAAACGGTGAAGCCTATGCCAATCTAGCGATGCGTGTATTAAGAGCGCTCTTTAACTTTGCCGCAGGACAATATGAGGATGCAGAAGGCAGATCACTAATACTGGAAAATCCTGTTAAAAGATTATCACAAACACGAGCTTGGTATCGTATTGAACGCCGTCAAACATTTATCAAATCACATGAATTAGCCCTGTGGTACGAAGCCCTCGAGCAAATACAAAACCGCACGCTCAGAGACTACTTACTACTGATCCTATTAAGCGGATTACGACGCCAAGAGGCTGCAACTTTAAAATGGGAGCAGGTAGATTTATCTGCTAAAACAATGCAAGTGCTTGATACTAAGAATCATGAACCGCATACACTCCCTCTTTCTGATTTTCTCTATGAATTATTGAAACAACGTAAACAACAGCAAACAAATGACTATGTATTTCAAGGAACTGGTGCTGCTGGCCATATTATCGAACCACGCAAGCAAATGGCGCATGTGATCAAAGCAACGGGTATTCATTTCACAGTCCACGATCTAAGGCGCACTTTTATTACGATTGCCGAAAGTTTAGATATCCCTGCTTATGCCCTCAAACGATTAATGAATCACAAAATGAGCAATGATGTTACTGCTGGTTATATTGTGGCTGATGTTGAACGTTTGAGAAAACCCATGCAGTGCATTACTGATTACATTTTAAAGTGCATGAAATTACGTCCTTCTGCTGAGATAATTATTGTTCAACAGATGGACAAAGAGAAGTTAAATGCATTTATCTAATTTGGTCCGCACTGCGGTCCGAATTGAGAATAGTTAAATTTGGAACGCAGTGCGTTCCAAATCATAACTTGATGTGTATTAAAGATTTGGTACTCACTGAGTACCAAATTCAGAGATAAATCTAATTTGGCACACACTGTGTGCCAAATATTAAAAAATACGATTTAGCAGACACTGTCTGCCAAATTAAGGAAGCAAGTAAAACAAGCAGGAGTTCTTTAAATGAATAAAAATATTGCACCAGAGAATCACATTGTAGTTTTTAATGATCGCACCATCCGTCGAGTCTTTCTTGATGATGCATGGTGGTTTTCAGTCATTGATATCATTCAAACGTTAACCGATAGCCCAAATCCTAGAGACTATTGGTACAAAATGAAAATACGCGTTAAAAATGAAGATGGCAATGAACTGTCGACAATTTGTCGACAGTTGAAATTACAAGCTCCTGACGGAAAAATGCGAGAAACTGATTGTGCAAACACAGAAGGATTATTCCGTATCATCCAATCAATTCCCTCCCCCAAAGCAGAACCATTCAAGCGTTGGCTTGCCAAAGTAGGCTATGAACGTGTGCAAGAAATCGAAGATCCTGAATTAGCCTCCCACCGTGCTCGCGAAATATATAAAGCCAAAGGCTACGATGATGCATGGATTGAAAAAAGAATGCGTGGCATTCAAATCCGCAGTGAATTAACTGATGAATGGAAAAATCGCGATGTTGGTAGCAATAAAGAATATGCCATTCTTACTGCGGAAATTTCAAAAGCCACTTTTGGTATGACCCCCAGTGAATACAAACAACTTAAAAGCTTGGGGCGTCAAAACTTACGTGATCATATGACTGATCTGGAATTGATATTCTCTATGTTAGGTGAAGCCTCAACAACTGAAATTGCGCGAAATAAAGATGCACAAGGCTTTGAAGAAAATCGACATGCTGCTATTGCAGGTGGTGAGGTTGCTGGAAATGCGCTTAAAGATTTAGAAAAAAAATCGGGTAAGAAAGTCACTACATCTCAGAATTATATCGATTTGAAAAAAATACAAACTGAATCAGATGATCATTAGGGCAAAGAGCATGAAAAAGAATATAACAGACGACATCGATTATAAAACAGATTTAAAAGACTTCCCTGATGACTCACGTGCTCTTTTTGAGCTTCTTGCCTCCGAAGCAGATGATCTTGGCGTAGTTGAGCAACAAATGTATAACAATAAATTTTATCAATGGCTAAATGAAGAAGAAACAGCTTTTTCTAAAGCTAAAAGCAAATTAATTAAAAAGAAATTATTGCTTCCAGAAAACTGGGTATTGCAAGCACCCTTTCAAATTGAATTGAAATACACTTTGGAGTACATTTGTTGTCAACTAATTGAACACCATTTAAGAGATGATACTATGCTAAAGAAATCTTTAGCCACAAAAAGTGCATTTATTGAATTTAAAAAGGCATTAAAACCCATTCAAAAACATCTGAAAAATCCTCATCTATCTTTTGGTAATATGGTTCTTGAACAGCTCTTTAAGTTAGTCTCTGATGAAATCCTGAATGATGACAGAAAAAACATTCATACATCAAGAAAAAATATGCCCACTCTATTGCGTGATACCTTCACTAAGCGTGCAATTGGAATGCTACATCCATATTATGTTCGTCATGAAGATATCACGAATAACTTTATTACAGATACGGCCATTGCTATAACAGAGCAATTTTTTCATACAAAATCTGAAAATCATTTAGCACAGATCTCGCTTAAAATTAAAGCGGATTTTGAAGAAAATAGTTTATTGCTGAACATGACTGTCGAAGAGCTTTTAATATATTTAAATTCAAAAAAGAAATCTAGGGTGCAAAAATAAGAAAAATCAGCGTTTTTTGCACCTTAGTTTAATTCCACTCTACAAATTACCATTAGACCCTTGTTACCCACAATCAACCTATTGAGGTTCTAATGAATAAATCAGAAAAAGATCAAAAAACAAAGCGCAAGCCACGCACATCTCTCTTAAAACAATCCGACATTGAATTAATAAAAATTTTTTGGGAAGCACACCCTAAAGCATTATTTGCTCAAGAAGTGATAGCCCCTGTCGTGCAAAGAACAATTAAAAGCTTAGAGTCAGATCGCTGGCGAGGTGGTGGCGTTCCATTTCGGAGATGCTCAGGGCGTATTCTATATAGAAAATCTGATGTTATCGATTGGATTGAAAACCACAAATTAGTTACCTCCACAAGTGAATACAATCAGGAGGTAATTCATGACTAGCAAAGCTCAGGCGTCGCAGCAAACGATGCCCATTACAACATTCTCTCAGCACAATTATACAGCCAAAGAAGTTATTAAAAAAGCAGAAGGATATTGGCCATATATTTTAGAAAATCTGGGTATAGAGGCGTCATATCTTAAAAATAAACATGGCCCATGTCCTGTATGTGGCGGCAAAGATCGATTTAGATTTGATAATAAAGCAGGAACAGGATCATTTTTTTGTAATCATTGCGGTGCAGGACGTGCTATTAAACTATTGATGCTGTTTCATCAATGGAGCTTTAAGCTGGCAATTGAAGCGGTAGCAAAAATACTAAATATAAATGCAGGCTCTTACTCAACAGCTTCTATCCATATTAGTAATCACTTGAAGAAAGCTTTTGAAAATAATGGATTGTTGGCGTTAGCTAATGAAAGCATCAATAAACAACGTAAAAAACTAAAAAAAATATGGAATCAATCTCTATCTGTAAGTAGTGATGATCCTGTATCCCGTTATTTAAAAGCACGGGGCGTTTTACCCAATGATGTTCCAAAGGTTTTACGTTTCCATCCACAATTAGCTTACTACGATGGTGATAGTGTATTTATAGGCAACTTCCCTGCGATGTTGGCATTAGTCCAAAATGAAAATAATGAATTAATTACATTGCACCGCACGTACTTAGGTGACAGTTGTAAAGCTGATGTAAAAAGTCCAAAAAAACTTATGTCCGCAATTTTTGAAGGAGCAACAAGAGGTGCTGCTATTAAATTGTATGAACCTGTGGATGGAAAACTTATTCTCGCTGAAGGCATAGAAACCGCATTAGCATTACA
>JBAZRP010000057.1:0-18289 GCA_041662885.1 Legionella sp. | reverse complement strand
GCTAGTACTTCTTCCTCAATTAAACTGTATTGTGCTTTTAAATCAATAAATTGCATATTAGTCTCTTAAAAAATTAGGTTTAATCACCTTCCAAACCGTGAATTGGCTTCATTCTACCCCATTGTTTACAACTTGGGCAATGCCAATGCAAATGTTTGCCACCAAAACCACAATGGCCGCAGCGATACACTGGTTTATTATCCAAAAATTTGCTGGTGATATTATACAACATTTGTAGCTTATCGCGCACCTTGCCGTGTGCTGACTCAAGATGCCAATAAATTAGCTTATTTAAACCTCTAATTGAGGGGTGTTTACTTAAATTGTCCGCTACAAAATCAATAGCTACATCCATGCCTTTATGTTGACGCCAGTATTCTGCAATCACGAAAATAACCGAGGCTCTTGGATGATCTAATAAAGTGTTCTCTAAATAACCGATGCATTCAGCCATGGAGTCTAGCTCTTTATGGCAATAGACTAAGGGCTCAATAATTTCAGATAAAAACTCCGCATCTTGTTCTGGAACCTTTTTCAAAGAACGGATTGCTTGTTTATACCGCCCTTCTTTCATTTCAATATTGGCACTCATTAAACTAGCTCGAACCGACTCAGCATCAACGTTTATAGCTTGTTTAATACAGAAAACTGCCTTATCTAAGGCATTAAATTTAAGAGCCTGGGCTGCCATTTCACAATAGTAATGAGCCGCTTGATTGTGAAAACTAGTGCCCGTCGAGATTTCTAGTTTTTTAACTACTTCTAAAGCTTTTTCCCAGGCTTTTTCTTGTTGGTAAATGGCTAATAAGCCATGCAAACTGCTTGTTTCTTTACTACCACCTACCTCAACAACTTCTAAAAATATTCGTTCGGCACGATCAAACACACCAGCACTCATATAGTCTTGGCCTAAAGCCATTAAAGCTTCTTTTCTTTGAATGATACTTAGTTGAGGTCGGGCAATTAGATTTTGATGAATACGAATCGCACGATCCACCTCACCTCTTCTTCTAAATAAGCTGCCTAAGGCTAAATGAGTTTCAACAGTATCACTATCTACTTCTAATAATTTTATGAAAATATCAACAGCTTTATCTGATTGTTCATTTAATAGATAATTAAGTCCCACTACGTATTCACGGGATAAACGATTATGAAGATCCGGTTTTTTATCCGAATTACCTCTATTTGCCACCCACCAACCTGACCAAGCTGCAGCAGGTAGTAATAATGGCCACATATCAATCATTTATTTACTCCAAATTAATGCTGATCCTGTAATGGGATTGAGCGTAAATTTTTGATTTCTTTTTCAGTCATTCTAAGCTGATTTTTCACACTTCTGCATTCTATCTTTAAACGCCAATAACGAAAAACAAATAGAATAAAGCCAATAAAAATACCTATACCCAACATAATTGTCATAAGGACTGAAATAGGCATGGAAACTGTTTTAAAATAAAAGTTGACTTGAACGGATGCGGCATTAAGCGCAGCGAAACTGACACCAAGGATAATAAGTAATAGATAAGTGACTAACATCAATATACGCATTGTTAATTCCTTTTTTTTTATGCGTTATCATAACAAGAATATGAGATAAAAAACAGAGCCGCGGCATGATAGCCGCAGCTTTAAAAATTACTCGCTTTCTTTGTTGCCCATTTTCTCTTTCAATAAATCACCTAGAGTAGTGGTTGCAGAACCTTCTGTTCTAGAGTATTTCTTGATAGCTTCGGCTTCATCGTGCGCGTCTTTGGCTTTAACAGACAAAGTAATTGTACGGTTTTTCTTGTCGACATTGATGATTTTTGCTTCTATTTCATCGCCTTCTTTAACGACGTTATTTGCATCATCAACACGCTCTTCTGATAACTCATTAACACGAATAGTACCAGTAATATCATCACCTAAAGAAACGGTAACTAATTTAGGTTCTACAATTGTTACAGTACCTTTAACAATGGCACCTTTAGTGAATTGATCAGAGAAGCTTGTGAAATTATCACCTTCAAGCTGTTTGATACCTAAAGAGATACGCTCACGCTCTGGATCGATAGCTAAGATAACCGCTTCAACTTCTTGGCCTTTCTTGAATTGTTTTACAGCTTCTTCGCCAGCAACAGTCCAAGAGATATCTGATAAATGTACCAGACCATCAATTTCACCATCTAGACCAATGAAAATACCAAAATCAGTTATAGAACGAATCTTACCACCAACTTTTTGGCCTTTAGCGTGTTGTGCTGCAAATTGTTGCCAAGGATTGCCAACACATTGCTTCATACCTAAAGATATACGACGACGTTCTTCATCAATTTCAAGAACCATAACATCAACAACATCACCCATAGATACTACTTTGCTTGGATGTACGTTTTTGTTAGTCCAATCCATTTCAGACATATGAACTAGGCCTTCAACGCCTTCTTCAATTTCAACAAAGCAACCGTAATCAGTAATATTGGTTACTTTACCTTGTAAACGTTTGTTTATAGGATAACGTTCTACTAGGTCAACCCAAGGATCGTTACCTAATTGTTTCATACCTAAAGAAACACGGTTTCTTTCGCTATCAAAGCTTAATACTTTAACACGAACATCTTGGCCTACTGATAATAATTCACTTGGGTGTTTAACACGTTTCCAAGAAATATCAGTAATGTGCAACAAGCCATCTATGCCGCCAAGGTCGATAAATGCGCCGTAATCGGTAAGGTTTTTAACGATACCATGTAATTCTTGACCATCATGCAAGGACTCAAGTAATGCCTGTCTGTCAGCACTGCTTTCTTCTTCAACTACTGCACGACGTGAAACTACGATATTATTGCGTTTCAGATCCATTTTGATAACTTTAAACTCAAGTTCTTTGCCTTCTAGATAAGAAGGATCACGAACTGGTCGTACATCAACTAATGAACCTGGTAGGAAGGCGCGTATTGTACCGATTTCAACGGTAAAGCCACCTTTAACTTTGCCAGAAATAAGACCGACAACAGTTTCATTGGATTCATGGGATTTGGATAGTTTACGCCAAGCTTCTTGACGTTTCGCCTTTTCGCGAGAAAGTAAGGTCTCGCCATGGCCATCTTCAACAGAATCGAGCGCAACTTCAACTACATCGCCTAGTTTAATTTCCAATGCGCCATCTTTGTCATAGAATTCTTCTATGGCAACAATACCTTCGGATTTTAGTCCAGCATTTAAGGTTACGAAGTCATCGTCTATTCCGATAACTGTGGCGGTGATAATTGCACCAGGATAAAACTGAGCGCCGATGATACTTTGCTCGAATAATTCTTTGAAACTTTCAGACATGTTTTTAAACTCTGTTAATTAATAAATAGAAGAATGAGACGATCTCACCTTCCCCCCAACATTAAGCATTTTTTATATGCTTATCAACCAATTGTAATACATTTTGCAGTACTTGTACAATAGTTAGACCGGTTGTATCTACTTGAATTGCATCTGCTGCTGGAATTAAAGGAGAGCATGCGCGAGCGACGTCCCGAGTATCCCTTTTATGCAATTCTTCTACAACCTGCGCGAGGCTAACATTATTTCCATTGGCTTGCAACTGTAAAAAGCGTCTGTTTGCTCTTTCTTCAGCACTGGCATAAAGGAATATCTTCAATAGTGCATCTGGAAAAACAACAGTGCCCATATCTCGACCATCCGTGACTAAACCTGGGGCTTTAGCAAAATTTCTTTGACGTTCTAATAATGCCTGTCTCACCTCTGGTATTATGGCAATTATAGAGGCATCTTGACCACATTGTTCGCTGCGAATGGCCTGAGTTACATCGACATTATCGAGAAAAATTCGCGATTCATTATCTTCAGTAGATTCAAAACGCAAATCAAGGCTCAGTGCAAGTTTGATTAACTTATTGATATCATTAACTGAAATTTCACATTGACGTGCTGCCAAAGCAAGTACTCGATAAATCGCACCACTATCTAACATATGCCAATGCAAATGATTTGCTAATAAATGACATAAAGTGCCCTTTCCAGTACCACTCGGTCCATCTAACGTTATGACGGGAACAGATTTATCAAACATTCTATGCTACTTCCTCAATATCCAAATGCAATATGGTAGCAGTTTGGATAAATGTTGGAAAGGACGTAGCCACATTGGCACAATTAGCAATACGAACTTCAGAGCTGGCAACTGCTCCTGCTATAGCAAAGGACATAGCAATTCTATGATCCCCCCTGCTATCTACGGAACCACCACTTAAAGAGCCACCTTGAATTAATACTCCATCTTCAAAAGCTTGAGCTTTTACTCCCAAAGTTACCAAACCATCAACCATAGCCCCGATGCGATCACTTTCTTTTAAACGCAACTCTTTCGCTCCATGCAAACGAGTTTCACCCTGAGCACATGCAGCTGCAACGAAAATTATAGGAAATTCGTCAATAGCCAATGGTACCATTTCTGATTCTATGGTAATTCCTGTTAAAGGAGCATATTGGATATGAATGTCTGCTACAGGTTCCTCACCAAAATTGTCTTGATTGCTCAGTGATATATTGGCACCCATGGCTTGTAAGATTTTAATAATACCGGTGCGAGTTGGATTTAATCCAACTTTTTTAATGCTTATGCTTGAACCTGGAATAATGCTGGCTGCAACCATAAAAAAAGCCGCTGAAGATATATCGCCAGGAATGGTAATGTTGGTGGCCTGGCATTCGCTATTTGCATTTATTATTAAGGTATTTTCTTGTCTTTTCAATGGGTAGCCAAAAGTTTGCAGCATTCGCTCCGTATGATCCCGACTAATACCTGTTTCTGTTATACGTGTTTCGCCTGTAGCATAAAGACCTGCAAGTAAGAGGCAGGATTTTACCTGAGCGCTGGCTTCTGGCATCACATAATCTATGCCGTGTAAGGATTTGCTACCTTTAATAAGTAATGGCGGTTTACCGTCGTGCGTACTTATATCAGCACCCATTTGACTTAAGGGTTTACTAACGCGCAACATGGGTCGTCGCAGCAAACTCTCATCACCGGTTAATTGACTGTCGAAGCTTTGGGCAGATAATAAACCAGCTAATAAACGCATGCTGGTTCCAGAGTTACCACAATCTATAATGGCTTGTGGCGCTTTTAAACCGTGTTTACCTACTCCATGAATAAGTAATTGTTGGTTAAATGGACCTTCTATGGCAACGCCCATAGATTTAAAGGCATTGAGAGTAGCGAGACAATCCTCACCATCTAAAAACCCACTTACTTCTGTAGTACCCTGGGCAATGGATCCAAAGATAATGGACCGATGTGAAATGGATTTATCACCTGGTACCGTGATAAATCCATTAATTGCTGTGACTGGCTTACTAATGAAATTAATACTATTCACCATCTTGACCAGTTTCATCTATAACTTCAGAATCATCAATAACTTCAGCATCGTCAATAATTGCAGAGTCTTCTACCGCCTTAAACTCAGCATCATCTTCAGATAATTCCTGAATTTTTTGCATTCCCACAACCAACTCACCGGAGCTTACATTAATTAAACGGACACCTTGAGTATTACGCCCAATAATAGACAATTCATTAACTCTAAAGCGAACCAAAGTTCCTTTATCAGTAATTAACATGGCTTCATCTGAATCATTAACTTGTAGGGACCGTACTACTTTGCCATTACGTTCAGTAACTTGAATGGAAATAACACCTTGACCGCCTCGACCAGAAACACGATATTCTTCGACTTCAGTCCGTTTTCCGTAACCATTTTCAGTAGCAGTTAAAATAGTTCCTGTTGGATGTACGATAACTAAAGACTTAACGGATTGATCGGCCTCAATTCTGATACCGCGAACACCTCGAGCCGTTCTACCCATGGGTCTTACTTTACTTTCAGGGAAGCGAATTACCTTACCGGCATCGGTAAACAACATAATATCGCGTTCACCATCGGTTATATCCACACCCACCAAGCTATCGTCTTCATCTAAATCAACAGCAATAATACCATTAGAACGTGGTCTGCTGAATGCGTCTAATGGTACCTTTTTAACGGTACCTTTTTTGGTTGCCATGAATACAAATAAACCTTCTGTGTACTCACGAACAGGCAACATGGCATTAATTTCCTCGCCTTCTGCTAAAGGAAGAATATTGATAATTGGTCTACCGCGTGAAATTCTACTAGCCAGAGGCAATTGATACGCCTTTAACCAATACAATTTGCCTAGGTTTGAAAAGCACAACAAGGTATCGTGCGTGCTAGCAATAACTAAACGCTCAACAAAATCCTCATCTTTAACATGAGTTGCCGACTTACCTTTACCACCGCGGCGTTGTGCCTGATAGGCAGAAATTGGCTGGTATTTCACATAACCTTGATGCGATAAGGTTACTACTACATCTTCTTCGGTGATTAAATCTTCTATAGTCAAATCTTCTTGCGATGCAGTAATTTCAGTGCGTCTTTCATCACCAAATTGCGTTTTAACTTCAAGTAGTTCATCACGAATAACTTGCATCAACCGCTCAGGTGATGCCAAAATATCAAGCAACTCTTTAATTACTAACAATAATTCCTCAAACTCACTGAGAATTTTATCCTGCTCTAAAGCAGTCAAACGATGCAATCTTAATTCTAATATTGCTTGAGCCTGATCAGATGAAAGTTTGTATTCATTATTATGAAGACCAAACTCCGCAGTCAAATCATCGGGTCTGGACGCATCACTACCTGCTTTTTCCAACATTGCTTTTACTAAACCTGGCTGCCAGGATTTAGCTAACAGAGATTCTTTTGCTACTTGTGGAGTGGCGGATTGCTTGATTAAAGCTATCATTTCATCAATATTTGCCAGTGCTATCCCTAAGCCTTCTAGTAAATGAGCACGCGCTCTTGCTTTTTTCAATTCGAATAAGGTGCGTCGTGTAACGACTTCACGACGGTGTTTAATGAAGTATTCTAAAATTTGTTTTAAATTCAATGTGCGTGGTTGGCCGTCAACTAAGGCAACCATGTTAATACCAAATACATTTTGCATTTGAGTATGCGCATATAAATTATTTAAAATAACATCGGCTACTTCGTTGCGCTTTAATTCGATAACAACGCGCATTCCATCTTTATCCGACTCATCACGTAAACCGGAAATACCTTCAATTTTTTTGTCACGTACCAACTCAGCAATACGCTCAATCATACGCGCCTTATTCACTTGATAAGGCAACTCATTGATTATAATCGCTTGTCTGCCTGAGTTTTCATCAGTTTCAATTTCGGTCCTGGCACGAATGACTACGCGTCCTTTTCCTGTGCGGTACCCTTGAATTATTCCTGCGCGTCCATTGATGATAGCGGCAGTTGGAAAATCGGGACCAGGGATTATTTCCATTATATCTTCAAGACTTGTTTCCGGTGCATCAACCAAGGCGATACAAGCATTAATAACTTCTGTCAGATTATGTGGGGGTATATTAGTTGCCATACCTACAGCGATGCCTGAGGAACCGTTTACTAACAAATTAGGTATTCTTGATGGTAAAACAACTGGTGCAAATTCGGTTTCGTCATAGTTCGGTGCAAAATCAACCGTTTCTTTATCCAAATCAGCCAATAATGCATGGGCGACTTTGGACATACGTACTTCGGTGTATCGCATTGCGGCTGGAGCGTCACCATCTACCGAACCGAAGTTACCCTGACCATCAACCAAAAGATAGCGCAAAGAAAAAGGCTGAGCCATACGTACTATTGTATCGTATACAGCAGTATCACCATGTGGATGGTATTTACCGATTACATCCCCGACTACGCGCGCGGATTTTTTATAAGGTTTATTCCAATCATTGCCTAATTCACTCATGGCATAAAGTACACGTCGGTGCACGGGCTTTAAGCCATCACGCACATCAGGTAAAGCCCTGCCTACGATTACGCTCATCGCATAATCCAAATAAGACTGTTTTAACTCGTCTTCAATATTAACCGGCATTATTTCTTTGGCTGTAGAAACCATAATTTTGCTGAATCCCTAAAGATAATCTATATTTAAAAGAGGATACCACAAGGCCCAGTTTATTTAAACTTGAGCTATTAAAAAATAACAAGATTTAATTCATTTGACTGCAATCAATCGTTTTTATATAGTGCTCTAACACAATTGTAATTGATCCGCATAAATTGAGGTACATCATGACACAAAAAACAGCAAAGCTTAAACTGGAAGGCGAGAAAGAGTTTGATTTACCGATCTATTCGCCAACATTGGGCAATGATGTAATAGACATCACTCAGCTTGGTGGTCATGGTGTTTTTACCTATGACCAAGGTTTTTTATCAACTGCCTCTTGTGAATCAAAAATTACTTATATTGACGGTGATAATGGCATTTTACTGTACCGTGGTTATCCTATTGAACAATTAGCCGAAAAAAAGGATTTTCTGGATGTTAGTTACTTACTACTTAATGGTGAATTACCTAATAAGCAAGAAAAGAAGGCTTTTGTAGACCTTATTAACAACCATACTATGGTACATATGCAAATGTATCAATTTTTGAACGGTTTTAGACGTGATGCCCACCCTATGGCCATTATGGTGGGAATAGTAGGTGCCTTATCGGCCTTTTATCACGATACAATGAACTTAAGTTGCGAACGCGACCGTTTTACTTCTGCCATACGTTTAGTTGCGAAAATGCCTACTTTAGCAGCCATGAGTTATAAATACTCCGTTGGGATGCCTTATCAATACCCACAAAATAAAATGACCTACGCTGAGAATTTTTTACATATGATGTTTGGTGTCCCTTCCGAAGACACAACACCTAATCCCGTTTTAGTAAAAGCTATGGATACCATATTTATTCTCCATGCTGATCACGAACAAAATGCCTCTACTTCAACAGTGCGTTTAGCTGGCTCAACGGGAGCCAATCCATTTGCTTGTATTTCCGCAGGGATTGGTGCTTTATGGGGACCTGCTCATGGCGGTGCCAATGAAGCCTGTTTAAATATGCTTAAAGAAATCGGCGATGTAAGTAATATTCAAAAATATATTAAGCGCGCCAAAGACAAGAATGATCCCTTTCGTTTGATGGGCTTTGGCCATCGAGTGTACAAAAGCTATGATCCAAGAGCCAAAGTTATGCGCAAAACCTGTTATGACGTATTAGAAGCTGTTGGTGCTAAAGATGAACCTTTATTCAAACTTGCCATGGAGTTGGAACGAATTGCCTTGGAAGATGAGTATTTTATTGAGAAAAAACTCTACCCTAATGTGGATTTTTATTCAGGATTAACCTTGAGTGCTATTGGAATTCCAACCAATATGTTTACGGTAGTCTTTGCTTTGGCCAGGACTGTAGGTTGGATGTCGCATTGGATGGAAATGGCGGCAAGCAATTCTAAAATTGGTCGTCCACGTCAGTTGTATACTGGTGAAAAAAATCGGGATGTACCTTAATTAATTGAATGCATTGACGTCGCTGCGCTCCTCGCAAAGACCTTGCATTCAAGAAAACATGCCCGATTGACCAATTATGGCGCATTATGTATAATTGGTCTTTTACCCTTCAGAAATATTCAATGACAACTCCGCTAATTAACCAGAAAACCTATCATCAAAGTCTGATTGATATGATCCACGAATACGGATGTTTTCTTCCCAATGCTGTAGAAAATGGCGTATGCCAAGGTATTTCTAGATTAGGTATCTTTGCTTTTTTTGCAAAACAATACGAACTTTTTAAAAAACGTATTCAATATACTCATGATACAAGCTTCTTTCAATTCCAAAAAGACTTAGAGCGGGTAAAAAATAAATCTAAAAATCAGAAACTTACTGCCGAAGAGCAAATGATTATCGAAATGCCAGCTTTTTATGAAGGTATTTCTGCCTTTCAGAATCCTAATAGTCTAATGAAAAACGAAAACGTTTATATTTTAACCAATTTAGTAACTAATAACCAAGACAATTTTATAAGAAATACAGTCGGACAAGCCATGGTCCCGCAAATCATCAGTGAACAAGGTGGTTTAATAGAACATGATATAGCTTTTCAATGCCTATCCACTAAAGAATTAAAAGAATATTTAGCTTATTTAAATACCTTAATTAAAGCAGCTAAAATCGATATTGTACTGAATTTAAATTGGAATTCCACTATAGGTGGACATGCAAATTATTTTGCCTATGATGCTGAACTAGGAAAGTGGCATGTTTTTGATATTAACGATGATAGCTGCGCGACTAAAACCTATTATATTAATGATCCTGTTGATTTTATACTGGGAAACGAGGGAGTTGCTACTTTTGGTGGTTCTATTATCAGCAAGAAATCTCAGCAGTCTGAGTTCAACAAAATACTTGCTGCATTGCGCATTTATGAAAATTTGAACCAATCCAAAGTACTCAGTAAAGAAAAGATTGAATTTCTTAAGAAATTAAACCCTTTGTTTCTAGGTCACAGTTTGGGGTTCTTTGGACTCACGCCCAATATATCACAAATAATAGATGCAAAAATCCCTATTGATTTTCGTTACCTTTGGGAAAAAGCGATTCTAAAGGGTAAGCAACAAATTATAAAATTACTCCTTAAAAAGAAAATTCCGATACCACTTGAAGCATTTTCTGTTGCGGCGAGTTCAGGAAATCTTCCATTGATTAAACAATTAATCGCTGCCGGCGGTGATATAAACCAAACAAATAAAGAAATAGTCCATCCACTTTATATAGCTGCTAGAGCTGGTCATATCCATGTTGTTCGCTATTTAATTGAACACTGCAAATGCCCTGTTACTGTACGTAATAGCAAGAATAAAAACTTACTACAAGCAGCCTTTATTTCACGTAATAATAAATTAATTGACTATATTCTGAAGTTTAAGGTAGTAGCCATCAATCAACCTGACGATGATGGTATTACGCCATTAATATGGTCAATAATCTATGCAGATGAACCACTTTTGCGCAAAGCTTTAGCGCAAGGCGCTGAAATTAATGATGTCGCTCTAATTGTTGCTGTACAACAGGGGAAATTAGAACTCCTAAAACTTCTAATAAATTCTAAGTTTGATATCAATAAAAAATATAAGTCTATCGATAACGGCACCCTATTACATATAGCTTGTTCTAGAGGTCACGTTACAGTGGTTAAGTGGCTATTAGATAATGGTGCCGATATTAATGCGATAAATGATTCGACCTGCACTCCCTTAATGACAGCAATTAAATTTAGTAATAGTGCTGCAACCATTGATTTATTACTTAATAAAACAGCATTAACAAATCGATTTTTTCCTACCCCTCTTCATATAGCTGTAACTGAAAAAGACACTGACTTATTGCCCTGGCTCATTAAAAAATTCCCAGCAGATTTAAATGTTAAAAATAGTCGCGATTTCACGCCACTAACACTTGCACTAGTAAATAATAATGTAAAAGCAGTGAATATCTTAATTGAGGCAGGTGCGGAAGTAACTAAAGATTCGATTAATAGTGCTGTTTGCGAGGGCCATTTGGAACTAGCTTTGATGTTAACTAGTAAATTATATAATAAAGAGCCAAATAAAAGCATGTTCATTGAATTATTCAATCGTTGTCTGCCGTATATGGATAATAAGCAAATTATTGCAACTTATGAGCGACTAACCTGTGTCACTGATCCCTTATTTGGCTTTATACATCATCAACGCCATGATTTCTTTGACCGACTACGCATGGGAATTGTGCAAAGAAAATTCAATCTTAGCCCTTATCTATGGCAAACAGCAACCTTTAGAAAAGTTGCCTATAAATTAGCGGACAAATTTGCTGAAAATCTTAAAACCAAACCAACTAAAAAAATTGATTTGGAAAATGAGACCATACATAAATTTATCTATGGCGATATTGGTAACTTTTTTAAAGATAAAAGCAAACAAAGAACACGTATGTTGCTGGATGCTATAAAAAATAGTCCTGAATTATCGATGTCTAAGTAGGTTGAGCCTTGGCCCAACATTGATTTTAGAAAATTGTTGGGCCAAGGCCCAACCCACCTATTAAATAGTGCCATTTTATTATATCGTTAAGATTATATCCCCTTAGAGACAAAAACATGGATCAAGTTTTTGATGTGGCGATTATTGGTGGAGGAATCAATGGTTGCGGTTGTGCTGCTGATGCGGCCTTACGCGGTCTTTCGGTAGTGCTGTTTGAAAAAGATGACCTCGCCTCCAAAACTTCTTCCAGTAGTACTAAATTAATTCACGGTGGTTTACGTTATTTAGAGAATTATCAATTTGGCTTGGTTAAAAAAGCGCTTGAAGAACGTCATACTTTGTTGCAGTTAGCGCCCCATATTGTCCACCAACAATCTTTTATACTTCCCTACGAAAGTCATATGCGCCCTGCCTGGCTTATTCGCTTGGGTTTATTCTTTTATGATCATTTAAGTCGTAAAAATCATTTACCAAAATGCAGATCCATACACCGCTCGCATAAGAATGCTTACTTTAAACCCTTAATCGATTCGCTAAAACGTGGCTATTTATTTTATGATGCGGCTACTGATGATGCACGCTTGACGATTATTAATGCATTACAAGCAAAAAATCATGGTGCTGACATCAGGCCCCACTCCTTAGTTACTCGAACAAAACCAGTGGCAAATCAATGGCAACTAAACATTCAGCCTAAACAGGGTTCTGCTTATACAGTACGTGCTAAAACACTAATTAATGCTTCAGGCCCTTGGGTAGAAGCAACAGAAGATAAGACTTTAACTCTAGTTAAAGGTAGTCATATTGTTGTTCCACAAATTTATCCTGGAAAACATGCTTATTTATTACAACACTCGGATAAGCGTGTGGTATTTGTTATTCCTTATCATGGTTACAGTATGATTGGTACTACAGAGGTGCCATTCACTGACGATCTGGATAAGGTATGTATTAGTGAGGAAGAAATTACTTATTTAACTGGGGTTGTTAACTCTTATTTTAAAGCTTCCATCAAGCCTCAAGACGTTGTTTATTCCTGGAGTGGCGTTCGTCCTCTACTGGCGGATAAGGATTCCGAATACCGTACCTTAAGTCGCGATTACAGTTTTCAATTTGAACAAGGCCCTGCGCCGAAGATCACAATTTTTGGCGGCAAAATTACAACGTACCGTCAATTAGCAGAAGATATTATTGACCAGTTAAAAATTGTTTTTCCCAATTTACATCCCAGCATTAGTAAGCACAGCCCCCTTCCGGGCGCGCTTAATTTTACTCAGTACCTTCACTATGCAAAAGAGCATTACAACTGGCTTGGAAATGAATTATTGCATCGTTATTTATATACTTATGGAACGTGCATGGAAACTTTTATGGCTCCTTGTACCCATTTTACTGACATGGGTAAACAGTTTGCCGAGAATTTATATCAAGTCGAAGTAGATTATCTTAGAACTCAGGAGTGGGCTGAAACCGTTGACGATATTCTGGAGCGAAGGACAAAACTTATCTTTGACACGGATTTAAAAGAACGACAGGAACTAGAGCATTACTTAACAGAATCGCGGCTCTGATCTTCTATTAATTGTGCTCTAATTTCACTGACATCAGCATCTAATGATTGTTGGGCTAATTCCCTTAAGGTGGACTCAGGTATATTTCCTGCCTCTGAATAAATTACGATCCCATCTTTCAAGACCATCAAATGCGGAATTGATTTAATTTCAAAATATTCAGCCAGCTGTTTTTCCTGCTCAATATTTATTTTGGCAAATTTAATATTTGGGAATTGGGTGGCTACTTGCTCATATACCTTAGCGAATTGCTTACAAGTAGCGCACGATTGAGCCGAAAAATCTACAAACACTAATTCATTTTCACTTATTAATGCTTCAAACTCCGAGTTAATTAACTCTTGGCTCGACATAATGTTCTTCCTTGGATTCTAATAGTTTAACTAAACGATTAAATATATTATCCACACTTCCAGTGCCTGAAATACTGTAAAACTTTGGCGCACCTTTGCTCTGATCCTGCGACCATTTTTTGTAATAATTAATCAAAGGAGCTGTTTGCTGATGGTACACTTCCAAACGTTTGCGTATCGTTTCTTCTTTATCATCATCACGCTGAATTAATGGTTCACCGCTCACATCATCTACATTAGCAACTTTTGGTGGTTGATTGAGGACATGATATACCCTACCAGAAGGTTGATGGATGCGTCTACCGCTAATGCGTTGTATTATTTCTTCATCATCAACAGCTATCTCAATCACATAATCCAAAAAAATACCGGCATCTTTCAAAGCATCAGCCTGAACTATAGTTCTTGGAAAACCATCAAATAAAAAACCATTAGCACAATCAGGATGCGTTAAACGTTCTTTGACTAGAGCAATAATAAGATCATCTGATACTAAACCACCGGCTTCCATAGTTTTTTTTGCACTTAAACCCAATTCTGTTCCCTGAGCTATGGCTTGGCGCAACATATCTCCAGTAGAAATTTGTGGTATTTTAAACCGTTCAATTAATCGCAATGCCTGGGTTCCTTTTCCAGCACCCGGTCCGCCCAACAGCATTAATCGCATCAAAAAACTCCTTAATAATCAATCATAATTCTTAGCACATGAATTCATCTGCATTGCATAAAGCGCCGCTTTTGCCCTGACTTTATGTGCTACTTTTATCAGCCAAGGTTTATTTAAATAAGTTTTACGTTTATATCCCCCTATACCTTCATGATAGGCTAAATATAAATTATAGGTATCTGTACGTGAAATGTGCGCTTGAACGTATGCTTGATTAGCATACCAACCGATAAAATCAACCCCATCAGCAAAGCTGCCACGAGCAGACAAAATCGAGCCATTATCACGTTTGTATAAATTCCAAGTTCCATTTAAAGCCTGAGCATAACCATAAGCAGTAGATGGTCTAACCCAAGGAATTACCCATAATAATTTAGTACGCTCGGGTCGTGCGGTCGCATTAAATTTTGATTCTTGATGTACTATAGCCATTTGCACAGGAATTGGCACGCGCCAACGCTGCTCTACGTCCTTAGCATCCCCATACCATTTAGGATATTGTTTAAATATATTGCAAACATTATTAATATCTGCTGGTGGTTTACTGACACATGATGTTAATGTTAATACCATTAGTAACCAAAAAATACATCTCACCTTGAAACACCGTCCATCCGAGGAATACAATTATCCAAAAACCTCAATAAATTAAAAGAAACATTCTAACAAAATAAATCCTTACAATCTATCTTAAGTGAAATGGCATCATGCTAGAATGATGTAAAATCACATAATAATTAATTTGCTATGACTATTCTAGTTTTTGATATTGAAACCATTCCTGATTTAGAAACAGGACGTACGCTACATGATTTACATGGCTTATCCGATGAGGATACCGCAAAAGCTTTATTTGCGTTACGACGGGCCAAGGTCGGCAATGACTTTTTACCGCATTATATGCAAAAAATATGCGCTATATCCTTGGTTCTTAGTCAGGGGGCACAGCTCAAAGTCTGGTCTTTAGGTACCGAAGAAGCTGATGAGTCAGAAATTATTAAACGTTTTTTTGCAGGAATTGATAAGCACACACCTACTTTAATTAGTTGGAATGGTAGTGGATTTGATTTGCCGGTCTTACATTATCGGGCTTTATTGCATAAAATACCCGCCCCTACTTATTGGGAAGTAGGTGATAATCAACAAAATTTTCGTTGGAATAACTACTTAAGCCGTTTTCATTACCGCCATATTGATTTAATGGATGTAATAGCAGGATATCAAAATCGAGCCTTTGCACCTTTGGATGATATATCCAGCATGCTGGGCTTTCCTGGAAAAATGGGCATGAGCGGCTCTAAAGTTTGGGAACAGTACCAAAAAGGACAGATAAAACAAATTCGCGATTATTGTGAAACCGATGTTTTAAATACTTATTGTGTCTATTTACGTTTCGAACTGATGCGCGGAACTATTAATCAAGATGAATATGATGGTTCTATAAAACAACTTCGGGATTATTTAGGTACTGAAACTGATAAAGAGCATTTACAAGAATTTTTAAGAGCATTCAACGAACAGAGCTAGAGGTTACTATTATGTCCGAACCATTGATACCAATCTCTTACAGGCAAGCAATTCTTTTTGCCTGTTTTTTAGTTTTTTATGAATTTTTAACCTATATTGCGAATGATATGATCATGCCGGGTATGATATCCGTTGTTCATTCCTTTAATTCCCCTGAGTCAATGATTGCTACCTCCTTAACCTTATACGTACTTGGTGGTGCAAGTCTGCAATTAATTCTGGGTCCAATATCGGATACTTTCGGCAGGCGTTCGTCTATGTTGTTTGGCGCCCTTTTATTTTTTATATTTACTTTATTCATTGCCAGTTCCAACTCAATGAATCAATTTTTGCTGGCGCGTTTTTTCCAAGGAATGGGTTTATGCTTTATTGGTGTAATTGGCTATGCCACTATTCAAGAAATTTTCGCTGAAATGGATGCTATTCGCATTATTGCAGTTATGGCAAATGCTGCAATTTTAGCACCGCTACTTGGGCCATTATTTGGAGCGCTGGTTATTCATTATACCTCTTGGCGTTGGATTTTTATAATGATTGCTGTGGCAGCTTTAATTGCTCTATGGGGTTTATGGATGTACATGCCAGAACCCATTGGCCAAATAAAAAAGGATGGTGAAATGATCCCAAAACCATCTTTTTCTCTTAAAACTGCCTTGAAAAATTATAAGGACTTATTCACTAACTTGAGTTTTTGCAGCTCTGCCATAGCCCTGGGAATAGTTATTGTTCCATGTATGATATGGATTGCACTTGCACCAGTAATCTTGATTGCTCAAGCAAAACTTACAGTGATGCAATATGCCCTTTGGCAATTGCCAATCTTTAGTGCCACAATACTAGGCAATTGGGTATTACATCGATTGACCTACAAATATAAGATTAAAACTATTGTATTAATTGGTACTTTTATATTAACTATCGGTTTAATTTTAACAGCCCTTTTACCGTATTTATTCGGTTCTCAGTATCAAACTTTACTACCGGGAATTATTATTTACTTCTTTACTATTGGTATTATTACCGCACCTTTAAACCGTTTTTCTTTATTTGTAACTTCAGTAACTAAAGGAACTGCTTCAGCCATAGTTAGCTTAAGTATTATGGTGATTGGTGCTATTGGTATCGAGGTGGGCAGCGCGTTGTACCATCATAATAATTTAAATTTTGGTTTGTACTGCGCTGCTGTCGGGTTATTATTCTTACTTTTTGTTGCTATAACTTTTTGGTCAAGTAAAGTCGAAATAACCAATTAAGCTTTATGCCCTGGATGTGATTCTTTAATTAGAAAAAGGGCTATTACCAAACTTGCTAGAAAACATAAAGGCACAACGATTAAAGCTTTCTGGTAGCTGGCAACACTGTAAATATGTACGCCGTTCATTAATCTCCAGGAATTACTGTGTTGCAACATATAACCTACGAAAGGTTGAAATAAAGCGCCACCAATCAATACCGAAAGATTATTAAATCCTGAAGCAGTACCTACTAATTCAGGAGCATTATTTTCTTTAACCACCGCAAAACTTACAGTCTGGCCACCAGCACCCAAACCAAAGACAAATAATACGAAATATGCCCAATAATAAGATAAGTCGGTTTGGTATAGCAAACATAAAGTAGCAGAAAGTCCTAACACCGCACTGATAACTAATGCTAAACGTCTACTTTGAAATCTATCACTCACCCAACCTAATAGAGGACTACCAATACCAATACCAAGCCAGATCATGCTGCACATACCAGAGGCAGCAACCACGGAAATTTGATACTTTTCTTGTAAAAAAGGCACGCCCCATAAAGCTGCAAAAACAGCGATAGGTGTCCAAATAGCAAAAGAGTAAGCACCAATAATCCAAGTGTGTGCATGCTTGCATACTTCAACTAAACGCTTCCATTCATCACGTAAATAATGATCGGGAACCGTTTGATTTTGTTGATGTGGGTAATCCCGAATAAAAGCCCAATAACATCCCGCTAAAATAAAACCAATTATGGACAGTAGGAAACTCGCACTACGCCACCCAATAGTCTCAACTAAAGCAGCCAAAGGCATCTCACCAAATATTGCTCCAACAGAGCTCATAGACTGAGCCAAGCCAGCCAAAATAGCGAAGTACGCAGGTGGAAACCAACGTGAAACTAATACTAAAACACCAATAAAAGAAAAAGCTGAGCCCATTCCAATTAAAAATCT
>JBAZRP010000056.1:0-18730 GCA_041662885.1 Legionella sp. | reverse complement strand
AATTTTGAACGATTTTGGCCAGATTGCCCACTTTTTATAAGTTTATAGGCTCATTTCCGTTGGAATCACATCATTTTTCAGGCTCATTTTGCATTGGACAAGACTGCGCATTTATTTTTTACAACTGATTTTGTATAATCATTTTGAAGATCATTCTCATTTAGCGACAATTTTTTTAATACCGGCATGCTCTGTAACAATTTAATAATCTTAGGCCAACTGCTACCAATAGATTCACGATTCAATTCTACTGATTCAATAGTATCCAGATATGCATCTTCCTTAGTAAGTTCAGTCACAGAATCAGCAAATCTTTGATAGTTGTTGGTAAGAATCGTCTGAATTTTAGGCCAACATGCAAAAGCATCCACACCATCAGCGTCTCCACCTAATTCTATTTTTGTGAGTGTGGTGTTTGTTTGTAAGCTAGAAAGTAGATAATTCCACCCATCTTCTATATTTTCAACAAGAACTTGGACAATCTGACCATCAGGCTGGGTAGTTACTGCAGTATCGAGTAAACTTGTAGCATCCAAGTTTAGGTAACGCAAAGTAGTATTAGTTTGCAATACATCACCTAATAACTTAAGTCCTTTAATACCGATTTGATTGTAATTTATATCAAGTATTCTAAGACTGAACGGACTACTATTCGTTTTTAAAAGATTTGCTATTGCTTGCATACCCCTGCAATCTAACTGACTATACTCAAGAGTGAGCTCTTCAATCCTACTATAGCGCCCCAACACCTTCGTTAGTTCAGTTAAGGCTTCATAGCCAATGATAACACCTGTACAATTTAAGCCATAAAGTGAGTTATTAAAGCCATTTTCTACAGCTAAAGAGTGTATCATTTCAGATGTAAGTTCCATTTCGGGATCATCATTATCATCGTGAAGCGTAAGGTAGATAGTGTTTTCACGTTTTTTGACAGCTTTGAATGCAGACTTAATTATTTCTGCATCAACTAAATTTTTGATATATAAATAGTTTATGGTTTTATTTGTGTGTAAAAATGCAAAAAATGCATCTGGGTCACTCATTGGAATCTGCGTCAAATGTACGCATTTCAGAAAGCTTGATTTTGCTAATTCAGCAACTATAGCTTGTATTATATTTGAAGAAATTGGGGCTCTAATATCATCCGGAGGAAAAGCAACTACTAATCGGTTATATGTAATTAACAAATGACGAATATTGCTGTTATTATTTATCCCCTCAAATAAACACTTAATCTGAAATTCACAAGAATTGTATAAGTTAAGACCAATAATTGGTATTGAAGGATGTAAATTTGTCAATTTATTAACTGTTGCTTCAGCATTATCTTCATTAATTTCGCACAAGCTCAAAGTTATTTCTTGTGGACAGGTACCTTCTGTAACAGCTTTCGCAAAATCGAAAGACAAAAAAACATCTAATTGCATGAATCACCTTTATTTTGAAGCTTTTTAAAACTTTTATCATTTCATGGAGATGGTAGGATCTGCGCATGCCAATAAGTAAACGAAGCGCGACTTTATCAAAAAAAAAGCTTGTTGTCCATAATAAATTCTACCACTGCAAGCGAATGCTATTTTTCAGTGCAATTGGGCAGTATTTTACTTTGCATTATATGTCCTATGACATATAATTAATGAATATTATAGCAACTGGATGGTGTTATATTGAGCAATAAACTTTGGATTATCGATACCGATCCCATACAAGATATGGATGATACGCTTGCCATTATAGCTGTTATTCAGCTTTTTCTAGCGCGACGGGCTGTTGGAGAAGACCTTGATTTGTGTTTCATATCAGCTAATGAAGTTCCAGAAAAAAAGCGCGCAAAATTCATCATGGCGATTATTCAGACATTTTCTCAGCTTAACGAAGTAAACGTCTTTGCTGGTCTGGAAACAAAAAAAATTGATGAAGCGGAAAATCCTCTTGTGATGCCACGCATGGAGCCTTATATTCTTAAAGATTCAAACCCGAATACGGCCAAAATTAAAAACATCAACGATTTCTTCCCTTTTGTTTCAAATCATATTGCTAATGGTGGAACAGTTAATTACGTTTGTATCGCACCCATGAGTAATTTAGAGCATTTGATACGCAAGCTACAAGACAATAACTTAAGCACGCAGTTGTCTCAGATAGAACTGACCCTTTTAGCAGGTAAAATGTCGCCTCGTCAGCCTTGTGGAAAAATAAAGTTTTCCTCTGATCCACAAATAATTTCGAAGATGGAGCTTGCTACCAAGCTTGACCATAAACCAGCGCTGGTTACTTATGATAATACATTTTATTTTGTCGGTTATGATGTTAATCCGGATGTTTTAAAGCTAAATCTGGATTCAGATTCTGAAACGATAATGAAAGAACTGTTCCCTGAGAGTCCAGACACACTTGTACCAATTGAAGCAGATGATTTTAATAAAGTAAGAAGTGCAACAAGTTACACGCCAATTGCAAGCGAACATAATGTTACTGAAGATACAAAAGCGGCGGAAAAGGTTTTTCGTTCATTAAATCTTTTCAAAAATCACCGTATTATTCCAGCAACAAACGCTGAGTATGAACCATTATCCATCATTCCCAAACACCCCTTATTTGATTGGTTGGATACTGCAGATGCAACTGGAACTTTAAGTGCTATGGCTTTTGTTAATCTGGATAATTTTCTAGAGAGCATAGGAAAAACCTATGGCTATGAGTCCTGTAAGCCATTTGATGTACTCGCTGTTTTCGCCGCCCTTTTCCCAAACGTTCAACTTTTCGATTATACAAGCGGATTAGTACGCATGAATTTAGATGGTGAAATTGATCCCTACAGTGGTATGAATACTGATTTAGATAATAAACATTATTCAGTTTCTATGAATTATGCAACACGCATTACAAGTTCAGTAAAGTTTTGGGAAATGCTTAAAAAAGTATACCTATTAAATACTGTTTCCCTACAAGATAAAACGGACTTTTTACACGCACAGGATAAACCATTAAGTTTGTCCAGTGCCGCTGGAACATTTTTTGGAACAGAAATAGCGAGTGAAAAGACCAGTATAAATATCGTTAATCCACTATCTAATTGTGATAAAACTATTTAGGCAATCATCAACAGACCCTAAGGTTTCTAATTTATAGGGCTTGTTGTTTTATAGATCAAGCCCCCAATTCTATTGATGTGATCAGCAACCAAACTCACCTACTTTTGGTCCTTTCTCATTGACTGAATTTACAATCTTATGAATTTTATTTATATTATCCTTATCAATATCCAGATAATACCCGTTCCAACCGCAAAATTTTGCATTCCATATATTAACACCCAGTAAATTTAAAGTTTGTTTCAATTTATCAGGGTGTTGCGCATTACTAAGGGAAGCTATTTTATCGCCTTGACCATTTGCATCAACTTTCATATAAAGGGCTTTTGCCATTTGGGGCGATAAATAAAATTGTGCATTAAGAACAGGGCTGGAAAAAAATCCTCTGTTCATTCTAACAAAGGAACTAGTTACAGGAGATGAATAAACCGAGGCAGCTATAGTTCTTGATACAGTTTTTAAAAACATTTTTCGCATCCTTTCTTTAATTTAAAATATATTTATATAGTGTGGATGGAAAGGAGTCAAGAATAGATGGAAAACGGGGATAACAAAGGTGATTTCGATTAAACTATTGCATTTATCGCATAATTCTATATCTTCATCATAAGGTCTGGTGGCAATTGCCAACATCCACTAATATTATTTCAAATAAAGAAAGGTCTAAAACAATGCATGAAGTCATAATTGCACTTGGATCAAATCTTGGTAGTAGGATTCAATTCTTACTTGATGCCGAAGCCAAATTAGTACAACTACCAAAAACTACAGACTTCAAATTTAGTTCCATCTATCAATCTGCACCTATAGGTTGTGCTGAAAGTCCCGATTACTTAAATGCTGTAGTTTCATGCAAAACCGAACTGGATCCATATAAATTATTGGAATTGCTGCAACAAATTGAAAATGCCCATCATCGTACGCGTTCCTATCCTAATGCACCGCGCACTTTGGATTTGGATATTATTTTTTATGACAATAAAATAAGTTCCGATCCCATTTTAACCCTACCGCATCCACGAATGCATGAACGGTTTTTTGTACTAACGCCCTTGTGCGAAATAAACCCAAACTTGATTCATCCGCTTTTAAAAAAAACTATAGCGGAACTAGAAATACTATTGCATGATAAAGAAAAATTGATAATGCTTAGTAAAGAGCAATTTGTCAGTAATAAAGGAATTGATAATGACCGAACAAAAAATAAAAATACATGAAAGGATATTTGATATTGCCTGGGGCGATATGGATGCCCTGGGTCATGTAAACAATGCCCGCTATTTTGATTATTTTCAAGAAGCACGAGTGGAATGGTTGCAAAAGCTTGGAGTTACTTTAAAGGAATCTTTAGGACCAGTAGTAATACATGTTACTTGTACCTATTTAAAACCAGTTATATATCCCGCTACTTTAATCTTACGTTCCAGTTTACATAGTCTTGCAACTACTAGTTTTATTATAGATCATGATCTATATCAAGATGATACCTTAATGGCTCAAGGTACTAGCAAGGTCGTATGGGTCGATTATATAAAAAATAAATCAGTACCAATACCGGAATTAATTCGTGATATATATACATCAACCTGAAGACTGTGAACCAAAGACCAAACTATATAAAGGAGTTATACCATGAAAAAACCTCATTTTTGGCAGGAACCTATAGCAGATTTGGATGAGTCACCGAATGATAACAAACTCATTGTGGTATTAAGCAATCCACGCTCCAATTCAACAGTTAGCGTACGGATTTGGGAAGCTCGGCATGATGATTTTGTGATTATGTGTGAACCCGGAGTTTTAGCTTATAATAAAGAAATGTTAACAGCCCAACAAAGACCTGAACTTACTGAAAAATTATTTGAATGGGGTATGCCGACTTTTAATGAAGTTAGAAAAACCATAACCCAAGAATTGCAAAACCATGATGTATTCATTAAGGATACCGTTTTTGCAGCCAAACACTACCTCAATACAGAATTACCAGGAATAAGCTCCCCATCGAGCAGTTTTTTCTTTTTGCTACGCGATCCTGCGGACGGTTTGGTATCCAATTATAAAGTACTTCCTATCAGCATGGATGAGAATCTAAGAGATGCTTGGAGTTACGAACATATGTTCCATTTGTATCAAAATATTAAGCAATTAAATAAAAATGTTCATTTAATACGTTCACAAGATTTAATCAATAATCCTGAAGAAACAGTACAAATGATGTGCCAAAAAGCAAAAGTAGAATATAAGCCAAGTTGCTTACAATGGGATCCTTTAATTGATAAACGTGAAATTGGCACCTATTGTCGTTTTGTACCTAATTGGCAAGATACTGTGGCTTTAAGTTCTGGCATTGATAAGAATCTCTCGCAAAGTAAAGCAAAACGTGATGCAAACAATGCACCTACTTTTGAAGAAATTCCACCAGCACATAGAGAGGGTTATATAGAATTTTATAATGAGCAAATACGTTATTATCGGCAATTGGAACGGTATTGGACGCAACAGCAGAATAAGTTGAGTGCTGATCGGGCTGATTCCTGTGTAATTCTATAATTCTGTATTTATGAACGCAGTCCATAGCCATCAGGCCACTAGACCCCGTCAAGCCACTAGACCCCGTCATCCCGAGTGCAACGAGGGATCTCCGAAATTAGCACTGAGCCAGTTTCAGAAGATCCTTCACTGCGTTCAGGATGACATAACGTCGTAATTTAATGGAAGTGAGCCGTCAGGCTAAGGAATTTTTGAACTAAATAATACCTAATAGTGTCGTCCCCGCACAGGCGGAGAGGACATTCTCGAGCTATATGGGGGCTACGCTCGCAAAAACAAAGCTAGATTTACTACTTATACCCACAACTAACCTGATGATCATTAACTAATCCCACGGCCTGCATATAAGCATAAATAATAGTAGATCCCACAAAACTCATCCCTCTTTTTTTCAAATCTTTTGACAATATGTCGGATTCTGTGCTGGTTGCTGGAATATCGTTTGCAGTCACAGGATGATTTATTTTCGGTGTACCTTGAACAAATTGCCATACGTATTTATCAAAGCTACCAAATTCTTGCTGAATGCTTAAAAAAACTTGAGCATTTTTGCGGGCAGAGAAAATTTTAAGTCGATTACGAATAATTCCTGAGTCACTATATAAAGCTTCTAACTCATCATCAGTCATTGCTGCAACTGCTTGTGGATCAAAATTTTTAAATACTTCAACATAAGCGTCACGGCGCTTCAAAATTGTTTCCCAACTTAGGCCGGCCTGTGCTCCTTCTAGCACTATCATTTCCAAATGTTTACGATCTTCATGAACGGGTACTCCCCATTCCTTATCGTGATACTGTTCCATATGTGGTTTATTGTTTCCAGCCCAAGCACAACGTGAATGTGTTGTCATAATACGACCCCTACTTAAACATATAGTGTTGATTCATTAGTTTGCAATTGCGGTACTATCTTATTATGTTCATCCAATATTGCTACTTTTGGTTTAAATAAACCGGCCTCTTTTTCTTCAAACTGAGCGTACGCACAAATGATCACCCTATCACCTGGACTGGCTAATAAAGCAGCAGCTCCATTGACTGAAAAAACCCGCGACCCGCGCGGAGCAGGAATTGCATAGGTAGTAAAACGATTGCCATTGCTTATATTGTAAATTTGGATTTGTTCGTTAATCAAAATCCCTACTGCATCCAACAAATCTTCGTCAATGGCGCAGGAACCTTCATAGTGCAATTCAGCATGAGTAATACGAGCTTGATGGAATTTACCTTTCAACATGGTTAAAAACATAACATACCTTTTAGTACAGAAAATCGAGGGATGATCTAATAAAAAGTAGGTGGTGTCAACTTATGCGTATTATATGCTGCTATTGTCGCCTTCCCAAACTTCAAGGTACAATCATTAATAAGACTAAAAGGAACCAGTAATGATCAATTATAATTTTGATTTACATACAATCTTATTCACCATTCAACGCAGCATTTCCTTCTGTGGTGTCTTGGTAATTTTAATGGGTGTTTTACGATCAATTTTTCAATATTTCCATTATCTATTCGGTCATTCACAATTAGATATAAATAAAATAAGGCTGCATTTAGGCCTGGTTTTAACCTTAGGACTTGAATTCATCGTGGCAGCCGACCTAATAGGCACCACTACTGCCCCAGATTATTATTCAGTGGGTATCGTAGCCAGCATAGTTTTAATAAGAACCGTACTAAGTTATACCCTAAATCGAGAGATTAACTCCATCAGAAAAATTGAAGGAGAAAATCCTAAAGGAGCAACCAGTTTTTGAGGTTTTTTAATTAGGTAGGCCACAGTGGCAGACAATAAGGATACAATAATGAAAAAACTATGTACTCTTGCAACAATGATGTTATTAATAAGCAGCTCTGCTATCAATGCCGAACAAGCAACTTCAAAACGCATTCCACAGTTAGAAAATAGCAAAGTAAAAGTATGGAAAACCATTATTTACCCATCTGCCAAACAAGCCCTGCCAATGCACCGCCATGAAAGCGACCGCGTTGTTGTTGCGCTAACTGATGGCAAATTCAAAGTAACCAATAATAAAGGAAAAGTACATTACTTCACCCTTAAAAAAGATAAAGCGTATTTTTTTAGCAAAGACAAACCAAATGAATTGCATAATGATGAAAACCTAAGCGGTCATCCAATTAAGGTAATGGTCATTGAACTACACTAGTAAGTTGGGTCATTGACCCATAACCGTCATGCTAAGAGTATATCTCGAGAAAGTCGTCCCCGCGAATTCAAGGGTACTGCTATTAAGTTAAGCACTAGAGCCCGTCATCCCGAGTGCAACGAGGGATCTCCGAAATTGGCACTTAGCCATTTTCAGGAGATCCTTCACTGCGTTCAGGATGACGTAAAGTCTAAACTTAATGGCAGTACCCTTGCCTGTGCGAGGACGACACTATTAGATATTATTTAGTTCAAAAATTCCTTAGCCTGACAACTATGGGTCATTGACCCAACCCACACCCACTACCCACTTACATAAGGTAAAGAATTATCTGATTGTGGTTGAATATGATAACCACTTGCATAATCGCGCCAGCTCTCCGCAGGGTGAAAATCGCAAGTCTTTGGCACCATATGCCAGCCTGGACTAGGCTTATAACAGGATGCTTGTACTGGTCCAACGGCCACAGCCATTAGAGTGGCTAAAAGTACACCAGCTAATGATGTTGTGATTTTCATTTAAATCTCCTTATTTAACGTACACACATATGCTCAAATATAAGCCACTATGATTATAGTATGATCTAATAAAAAGGCAAATTATCACTTTATCCCATGACTGCTATAATAAACAGTACATGCAGCAATAAGTCATACATTAAAAAAGGATGTAGACATGATTTCATTTGCCAAGCTCGTCCATAAAAGAGAGTTTTCAGAGCTTAATCCGATACAACAACGCCGATATCGAATGATTTTTACAATTAGCAGTGAATTAATCTGCCTCTGCAGCATTATCATATCGGTCTATGTATATGCAAAATTGTGGTATATGACATTTTCCATTGGCACATCCTTTATTATTGCTTTTCTAAATTTAGCCTTGCTTGCTTATTCAAATAATACAAAATTATGCGGACATATTGGCACGCTAGTGGTCTTAATATCGGTTACCTATGCAAATTTTGTGGTGGGAGGAACGGGAACACCCTATTCTATTTGGTTTTATGTCATTCCATTACTGGCAGTTGCATTTATTGGTTGGCGTAGTTTATTTTTATATGCAACTTTAGCCTTAAGTATGATCATTATTTTTGGTAGCTTTCATATTACACCTGTATATTTACTCAATGATCACCAAAGACTCATCATTCAATGGGCTAACCACCTGGTGGCATTTTTTATTATGGTAACTATCCTCTATAGTTTAATGCGTGAAATTAGAGTTTATGAGAAAGCTTTAAGTGATAAAAATTATCTGTTGCAAGCTGAAAAGGAAAAATTCCAGCATTTATCGCGTTATGACCAATTAACCAACTTACCTAATAGACATTACTTTTTTCAACATTTACACGAAGCTGTTGCCAACTTGCCGGATAAGTATCATCTGACCTTGTTCTATATGGATTTAGATAATTTAAAAGAAGTAAATGATGTATTTGGACATGCGGCCGGGGATCATTTGCTGCGTCAAACTGCCAAACGCTTACAAATATGTTTTAGAAGCAATGATTTAATTGCCCGTTTAGGTGGTGATGAATTTGGTGCCATAGTCATCCATCCGCAAAAAGGAACTACCCCAAAGCAAATTGCCCGTAGAATCATCAAAGAATTCGATAAACCTATAATTTATGAAAATACCTCTTATGGCAGTTCCATTAGCATTGGTTTAGCAATCTTTCCAGATGATACTAAAGATATCTATGAATTGGTAAAACTTGCGGATACAGCAATGTATATCTCTAAGAAAAATAGAATTTCTAAATAATAAATTGTGCTTGTGCCAATTCACCAATTTGGAACTATTGGGCCTTCAGATCAAATGACCCAACCTACGGTTTATAAGCTACCATAATACTGGAGGGTTTTAATTCTTCCATGTGATCTTGGTATTTGTAGTATAAGTCTTGAAATTGATTGTCTTTTTTCTGCACGACCATTTTTAACAAATTATTTAACTTATTCCAACAACTGTTAATATCTGTTTCAGACACAAACTGCAATTTATTGTCTTTATCGTAATAATAAAGTTCATCAGCTTTAAAAGGATTTAATAAAGTTAGTACTTCTTGGGCATCTTTATCTGCTTCTTGAAAAAAAGTAGTGGTCGATTTTACTTGCATGGCTAGCAAAAGATCTGATTTAAATGCTAATAGGACATCCAATTGTTCCAAAGCCGCTATAAAATCATCCATCTTAGGTGTGACAGGTAGTGTCTTTATAAATTTCTCTACCAAGTTTACGCGCTGAGTTTTAGTGCAATTAATTAGCAGTAACTTAATAAAATCAAAACATCTGATACCATAGCAATATTTAAATACAGTATCTTCATTTTCATTTTTTTTCGTAAAAAGACTTAGATAATCAGGATGATCTTTGACAATTTGCAGCATAGAAACGAGCATTTCTATAACAATTTTTTTAGTACGATAAGACGGGGTTGATTCAAACAGAGCATTAATTATCATAAGGTACATTGAATCAAAATTCTCAAACACTAAATCGTGTAATTTTTGTTTTGAAAATCGATTACAACAGGCCCGCCAATAAAGTCCAGCAGTCCCAAACACAGTTTCGGTAAGCTTATCTTTGACCTTTAAAGCTTGCTTACGAGATTTTGCGCTAAATGCTTCAAGCAACATAGTATCCGTAATTTCCTTTTGATCGAGCAACCAGGTTAAGCAATTTATAGAATTTACATCTAACATACCAAATATTTGCGTTAAATTGTCAGAATGATGCCGTATTATTGGATAAATTTGTTTCAAAAGAACGATGTGATCATAAGATAAACCATTGGCCACAAAATCCATGCTTTGGACCAAATGGTCATTAATGTGCTCGACGCTGTAATATTGAAGATAGTACTCAAGCATTGAAATATGCAATTCTGGATGGCTAAAACTTCTGAATAACAAACCATTTTCATCGAAACTTATTAAGCTCTTATTAAATTTTTGTGCGCCATAACTATCTATAATAGTTAATAAATGCTCGATTAATTCACTTGAAGCATGCCAAAAATTGATTTTTTCAATTAACTTTATTTGCTGTTCAATAGAACTGAAAGAAAATAGTATATCAAGGTACTCAATACTCATTTCTACGGAAATACCGGAAAAAGACACTCTATTCAAGCATCCACTCAAAAGATTACGGCTATCATCAAAGTTTAACATCTCTGCAAATAAGGCTGAGTCTTCCGAAAAAAAGTGGAATACTTCTCTTAATAAATCTCCATTCCTAGTAAAACTGATTACCTGAAACAAAGTTGAACCAGTAGCAATAAAATAGTGTAAGAGTTCTTTTTTATTTTCTTTAAAAACCACCAATAGCTTTCTTATTAATACTGCAAGAATTTCTGGAGGAATAGTTTTTTTGATTGAATAGATGGGTGAATAATCATTTTTACCACTGTCTATCAATTTTAAGATATTCTGCTTTTCATTCAAACTTTCAATTATAAATAACGCTAATTCATAACGTTCTGTGTATAAAGCCATATTTAAAAGATTAGAATGCAACTTTTCAGTTACCAAAAGTTGTAACCAGTCAGATTCATTTATAGTTATTTCGCGTAATAACCTCAGTGATTCTAAATTATTGCTCCTAATTAAATTTATTTCTACATCGGCTGTCAATAAATCAGCCATAGTAAATCCGTAATTTTGATTTAAAAGATGTAGCACAAGTTGTTTAGCGCCAGAATAGAAGGCAGTTAGCAACACATTACATCTAACTTCTGATTTTAAATCATAATTACTATTTTCGCGTAACAGGACATATAATTCGTCCTCACTTAATAAAGCTTCAATATATTTAAAACAATTCAGAGCCTGTAATTGAGCCAATAAATGAAAAATCGAATCATACTGCGATCTTTTTTCTATAGCTAATAAATCACTCAAAACTTCCTTATCCTTAATCTTAGATAACATATATTCAGCACAGTCCAACGCATTATTTTTAAGCGCCGTAAGTAACAAAGGTTGTCCATCTATGAGCATAGCTGCCAATGAATCCTGAGGAAATCTCTCTGAATTTACTGCAAGTAATAACTTCAGATCTTTAATCGCATTTTGCTTTATACAACTTTGCACCATAAAGTTAAGTTGATGGAACTCAATAAAGTTTGTGAGCTCTGCTAAAAAAGAAGGTTCATCATAACTGATTAAGACTTCTATAACTTGTTTGGAATTATGATTTATAAAGGTAAGTAAGTGTTTCACAAAATCACCATAAGCTTTAAAAGCGGTAACAATTAGAGTTGGTAACTTTGGGCTAGCCTGATGTAAAAAATCAATATGATTAATGTAGAAAAATTCAACGAGTAAGGAAAATTCTGCAACAGATAAAGTTCCATCGTCGATTAGACGCGTTAACGCAACAACGATTTCACTTTTTGTCAGTTGTAATAAGGAAGTAAACTTGGAATAAGTAAGCATATTTTTGGAGGCAAAATTTGCAAAACGAGCGGACAAATCCAGCAAACTGTCTTTGACTAAATACTGTTCTATAGCATCAGAATATCCTTTTGGATTCATAAATGGCACAGGATCTGTGACTTTTGCTAAACCCATATCAGGAGTATGACCACCGGTACCAATTAAAACTCGACTAAATCCAGCTTCAATGAATGCTTGTGCTGCTTTAGTAATGATAGGTTTACACATATAAGCTTGCGATTTATTTATAAATTCCCAAGAATCAAATACTACCTGACCATTATTCCCTATCCATACCCAAGACTCCGCAATTATTATGTCATTGTCACAAACGACATAAAAACCACTCAAAGGAGAAGTCATACCGTGCACAGCGCAATATTCACCATGTTTGTTCATTGATTGACAACATAAAGTATATTCACCTAGAAAAAGACCGCGCAAGTCTGTTATAGGTAATTTTTGGAAGGTATATTTAGCTAAACGTTTATCAATCTGCGCTAATGAAATGGTAATCTCAGGTAAAAAATCATATTTTTTTAATCCAGGAAGTACCAATTTCAAACATTCGTCAAATTCTTCCTGTAAACGTAAATGGCGAATACACAAACTAGCTAATTCTTTATGAAGTTCCGCACCTCGATATTGATGATTTTCTAACAGATAGTAGATATATTCTAGATCAATGTTAACATCGGGACCTGAGTTTTCTCGTATTAGTGTTTCAATATGAGGGGCGAGAGTTAGGTATTTTGTAATTGCAGGCCCATACTTAAGAATCAACTGTATCCAAAATCGCTTATTCCATGTATTTTTTAGCTTAGGAATTTCAAATGTACATAAATCATGGATGGCTTGTTTGTTATTTATTTGAACAAACTTAGTTAAATAAGCGAATACATCTTCGGGATTTTCAAAGAACTTATTTAATTTTTTAGCGAATTTCTTATATAAATCCAGATAACTTAAGTCCTGTTTTTCAGCAAAAGCTGCAACAAAAAGGAACTTTGTAACAGGATTGCTTGGTGATGAATCCTCAACAAACTCAGCCTTATAGAGGCGTTCAAACTGAGGAAATTTAGCTTTTATCGCTTCAAAAACTGAATTAGTAGCTTTATCTTTAATAAGGCCCTCGCCATCAAAAAAGGCAACAATATTTCTATATACCGAAACTGGATTAACCGAATGTTTTTTAATATTTACTGCCGGTAATTGAGCATACTTTTCATGACGTTGATTTAAAGTCGGAGGCAAAGAAATGCTACTATCGACCGAGATTGGTTCTACATCAACTGCAGTTAAATATTGATGAATTTTATCAAAATATTTGTATTTCTTAACCAAGGCAGCAGAGTTATATGACTTTTGATCTAAATTAATAGCATATTTAATAAAATACTCTTTCAAAGATAGCTGTTGTTTATTACTTACGATAGTAGATAAACATTGTTCCGATAAGTTTAGCCTCGCCTGAATCATTTTCAATAATGCTGGCATAAGCTGTTCAGGCATCATTTCTCCTGAGTCATCACGCTTTCTTTTTTTATTGTTTAAATTATCAATGTAAGGAAATATTTCACTACCATGTTTGACAAAATACATCAGAGCCTTAATAGCAAAAGTGGAGCAACTATAATAGTCCTTTTGTAAAACTGTAGTACTTGAAACAATCTTAGCGCTGGGGAAAATACTTAAGATAAGCTTTTTTATCTTAGCCCCAAAATTATAGGATTCCGGATCAACTATAAAACAACGTATTGTCCCTTCTACATTACGTACATACAAAGGTATGCTGTGAATACCATCAATATAGATAAATTTGGCATCCTGACCGTCATTTAATTCTAAATTCTTCAGAATATGCCCAAAATTATCCATATCATTTTTGAGTATATAAATATTTTTCGAGTTGTATTTTAGGCCATTTTTTTTCGGTTGATGAGTACGTATTTCACGCTCTACTAACAAAGTAATAGCTTCGTGGTTGAGATAATATTCACCTTGATAAGAACGAACCACGGGAGTTTGATAATTACCTTCTTCGACTAAGGGATTGTTTGCACCACGCTTTAATAAGGCAGCAAGGTTGGGGCGTTGTTCAAAAAAGAGCTCGCGTTGATTAGCGATCAACGCTAATTGATTAATTTTAAAACCAGGATTCACATAAGAGTCAATTCCAGAAGTATAAATAATATGTTTAGGGGCGAGTAAATCATCTTTTTTGCGGGTCATAAGCTAACTCTATAATAAATAGTGGCTTTATCTAAAATTGACATTAAAGTGTATCGCGTGACGAACAAAAGGTCAATATGTGCGTCATTTGCTTTCTGGCTTCCCACATAAAATTATGCCATGATAGCTTATATTTCAATAATCTCACCAAGGACATTTATGAAACGGACTTTAAAAATTTGCCTAAAAATGAGCGCCTTAGCTCTTGCACTTTTTACCTTAGATCCAGCTTATTCTTGCACCCGTGCTTTATTCGTTGGTACTGATAATACCGTTATCACCGGTCGTAGTATGGATTGGGATGAAGATATGGCAACCGACATCTGGTTATTCCCAAGGGGGATTGCAAGAACTGGTCTAGCAGGTCCTGAATCAGTAAGTTGGGAATCAAAGTACGGAAGTGTGGTTTCTTCAGTGTATAACCTTGCAACTGCTGATGGCATGAATGAAAAAGGTTTAGTAATGAATATGCTGTATTTGGCAGAAAGTAATTACGGTACACTACAACCAGGCCAAGGCTCCATGTCGATTAGCTTATGGGGACAATATGTTTTGGATAATTTTGCAACTGTTGCCGAAGCAGTCAGTGCTTTAGAAGCAAAACCACTCTTTTTAATAGCACCTACCCTACCCAATGGCGCTAAAGGTCAAGTTCATTTATCAATTTCTGACCCAAGTGGTGATTCAGCAATTTTTGAATATGTGGATGGCAAACAAGTTATTCATCATGGCAAAGAGTTCACGGTAATGACAAATTCACCAGTGTATAGCAAACAATTAGCTCTTAATGAATACTGGACAGAAATCGGCGGTGAAGCATTTTTACCAGGAACCAGCCGCGCTGCGGACCGATTTGTACGCACCTCTTATTATATTGGCAATGTTCCTAAAGAAATTGATAAGGCCTATATTAAATCGGTACCCAACCAATCTTATAATCATCAAGCTTTAGCTGGAGTCTTAAGTGTGATGCGTGCGAACAGCGTTCCTTTTGGCGTTAAAAATCCTAATAAACCGAATATAGCCGCTACACTCTGGCGCACGGTTTCTGATCAAACCAATAGAATCTATTACTTTGACTCATCAACCCGTCCCAATACTTTTTGGATTTCTTTAGACCAATTAGATTTTAGCAAAAAAGCGCCAGTACAAAAATTAGCTTTAGCTGACGGACAAGTGTATGCAGGTGAAGTTGCAAAGCAATTTAAACCAGCGGAAGCTTTTAAGTTTATTCCTTAAATAACTCTGGAGCCACATGGCTCCGTCGTTGCGAGCGTAGCGATGAAACTATTTTACATTCGCAACGACAAGACATAAACGCACCTCTTCTTCCCCAGTTGAATTCCAACAATTATGATGGTACTTTACCCAACTTTACCATTTGAGTAATGCTATGTTTAAAAATAACAAGGAATTAGAAAATCTAATAAACTCTTTGAAAGAAAAATCCACAACGGAGCTAATTCTCCCCTCTGATGCGCGTTACGATAATGCACGAAAAATATATAATCGCATGCACGATTGTTACCCAGGTGTGATAGTACGAACTATGAACATCGAGGATCTGCGTCATGTTATAAACTATGCATTTACCCATAATATCGTACTTGCCATACGTGGAGGCGGCCATCATATCGGCGGTTTTGGCACGTGTAATGAAGGCATATTAGTAGACTTTTCTCCTTTTAAACATATTCACATTGATTCAACTACCAATACCGTTGCCGTTGATCCTGGTGTATGTTTGGGAGATATTGATAAAGCACTTTCGGATGCAGGCTATGTTATTCCCACTGGGACTGTCAGTGAAACAGGTCTTGCAGGCTTAACCCTAGGTGGTGGCATTGGTTGGTTAGTTGCACAATACGGTCTTACTTGCGATCAATTATGCGGTGCTGACGTCTTATTAGCTGATGGGCGATTAGTCAAAGCAGAAGATCCTGAGCACGCAGATCTCCTTTGGGCTTTACGCGGTGGTGGCGGCAATTTTGGTATCGTAGTTCAATTTCGTTACCGTTTAAATCCTCTACCAAAAACTGTTTGTGGCATGGGCTTTGTTGCGTGGGAACATGTAACTCCAGTTATGCATCTTATAGTAGACTACCTGCATAATTCCTGCCCAACATCTATGACCATAGCCCCTATTTTCACTAAAAATAAATCCGGTACACCAGAGCTTAGAGTAGATTTTTGTTGTGCAAATGGTACTCAAGAAGATGTAGCACAATTGCTTGGTTTATCCTCTTTAATCGAATGGTCCGAAGTACGCGAATGGGAATTTGCCGCTTGGCAAAAAGAATTTGATCAAGCCTTTTTACCACCTATGCGTGGTTATTGGAAAGCTTCCTACATGCAAATATTAAGTCCAGAAATAATAAGCGCCATAATTCATGCATTTGAGGCTTCAGAAATACGTAAGTGCACCATTATGATTGAGCAATTACACGGAGCATTTAAATCCTTTGATCAATCCACCTCAGCATTTCCACTGCGACAAAATAATTTTGGAATCGTAATTGCTGCTCGCTGGGAAGACAGCGCGGAAGATGCCAAAACTATAGGCTGGGTGCGACAAACCTTTAACGCCATTGATCCTCAAGGAACTTCAGCCACTTATGTTAATTATACAGGCGATGATGATCAACGCGCTGTTACAACATTACTGTCGAATACGCACTCACGATTGGCGCAAGTTAAGTCCTTATATGATCCCGATAATTGTTTTAAACGAAATCATAATGTCATTCCAGCGAAATAATAAGAATCTGTTTGGAGTAAAAAGATGTACAACGATCAAATAATACTAAAACCCGAATTAGAACAACAACTAATCACAAAATTTGGTGAAGACCTGAATCGCAGTATTGTATTATTAATCGAAAATCTCCTGGGAAAAGATACTTATATTAACAATAATTTATTATTGAACTTACAAAATATACTCGCCTTAAACACCAATCAGGCTGACTTTTTTATCAAACTCGCTCATGAATTGGCTCAAACCAGCGCGTTTGCACCAGTGTTATTACTTGAAAAAATCCCCACCTTAATTTTCTATGGCATAAACGAAGAAGTATCTACCTTTTTACGAAACATTAAAGACTACGGAGCGAGAGCGGTAGCATTATTTTTAGGTAGTGATCTCTTAAAAACAGAAGACTTAATCGATATTTTAGAACAAACCACACTCCCATTTTACAAAGCTCTATTGTCACAGGTGAATACCAGGCACAAAGAATTCGATGTTAGCTGCGCTATAATCATGCGTTGCGCAGCTAAAATAGAATCAATAATTAGCGAAAATGAAATTGCAAATTATTTGGATATTTGTTCCTTTATTCTTAAAACCTATGGGATTCGATGTACCGAACAGTATCTGCGTAATGCCGATGATTTTAATAAATTTGTTCCCTATGCTGACATTCTTAAAACTTTAGAACAATTAGCTCTAAAAAGTTTAATTGAACTAGAGTTTGCAGTGACCTATCCTGCTATTTATTTTGCGAGTTCTCACCAAGCACCTACAGAAATTAATCAGTCATTTTTAACTGACACCGATTCTAAAGCCATAAAATTAAAAATTTTAAAAAACGAAGACTATGCTAGTTTCTTAGTAAATTCTTGTATTTTTTCGGATAAAGATTTCGCCTCATTAATGCTTTCTTGGCCAATATTAAATAAACCTATCAAAGCTAATATACTTTTTCAATTAGAACAAGAAGACTACAAGCACTACATTCTAAATACGGATAAAATTGAACACGAGCGAAGATTAGTATATCAAGCCAGCAATGAGCGCTGGTTGGATTCTTGGCTGTTTTGTGAAGAAACAATTGATATAAATTTCATTAGAAAACGTTTAGGGAAACTACTGCAAAACCCTAAATTGTTTACTATCGAAGCTAAATCAATAGTGAAAAATCATCATCGCATTTTCGACCGAAAAAATACTGAATACACCAACGAACGCGTTGCCTTAATGGTTGATGCAGTACTACAAAATTGTAGTGATGCTAAGGCACAAAATGAATTACAAGCAATGAAAGATTTTCTATTGGGGAACCCCAATAATCTAAGAAATTTTCTGAGCGAAACAGGTTTTGTTATTCAAGTATGGGAACGAAATCCATGGCGTGACTATGGTCGTTCTGACGAATTATTTTCCTGCACTAGTTTGGGTGATTATAATGCGGGAAATGCACCAGGATTTTTAGCTGATTTGAATTTGAATAATTTGG
>JBAZRP010000055.1:0-18826 GCA_041662885.1 Legionella sp. | reverse complement strand
CTGAATCCATCTCGAACTCAGAAGTGAAACGAATACGCGCCAATGATAGTGTGAGGTCTCCTCATGTGAAAGTAGGTCATCGCCAGGGTTTAATTCTTAGAAGCGGCTTAATTGCCGCTTTTTTTTTGCCAAAATTTCGTAAGTTGAATCAATGACTCAACCCACGATTATTAAATTTGCTTTTGTTGAGGGGAGGAAATTACAAATATTTATTCTTTAAACGCACATAATGTTCTGCAGAGTACTCCAACTGCTCCAATTCCTTTTCACTAAGTTTTCTAACAGCACGAGCAGGATTTCCTAGATATAAATGCCCACTTTCAAGTACTTTCCCTGGAGTAACTAAGCTACCTGCACCTACCATAACATGATGTTGAATATGTACATCATCTAATATCATTGCTCCCATGCCAATGAGACAATAATCATCAATAGTACATGCATGCAAAACAGCTTTATGACCGACAGTGATCCCTTGACCTAAAATCAGTGGTTGGCCTCCTTCGGTATAAGGTCCATCGTGAGTTACATGTAAAACAGCACCGTCTTGAATGTTACAGGCTCTACCAATTTTAATGGAGTTTACATCACCGCGAAGTACGGCCATAGGCCAAACGGAAACATCATCTCCTAAAATAACATCACCTATAATTACAGAATGTTGATCAATATAAACTCCAGCTCCTATCTTAGGAACTATACCTTGAAAATTACGAATTGAATGAGACATTATAATTACACCATAGTTACAAATTCTTCTGCGGCAGTAGGATGTATTGCCACAGTATTATCAAAATCTTTTTTACACGCGCCCATGGTTACTGCGACTGCAAACCCTTGGAGCATTTCATCAGCACCATAACCTATTACGTGTAAGCCGATTATTTTTTCTTCCTTACCTAAGGTCACCAATTTCATTACTGTTGGTGTTTTTTTAAAATTTAGAGCATCAAGGAGTGGATTAAATTTAGTTTGATATATTTTAATATGTTCCTTGCCATAGCGGTTAATTGCTTCTTCTTCGCTAAGACCTACCGAACCAACAGGCGGATGGCTAAACACAACAGAACCAATAATATCATAATTTAAGCACGCTTGTGCTTGATTGCCAAAAAGTCTATCTGCAAGTTTTCTACCGGCTGCGATAGCTACTGGGGTTAAAGCAGGAGCCTTGGTTACATCACCTAGCGCATAAATACCTTTAGTGCTTGTGTTTTGATAGGCATCAACTGTAACTAAGCCATGTTCATCTGTTGCTACTTGAACCGCCGACAAATTTAAACATGCAGTTCTGGGTTTTCTGCCTATTGCAGAGATAACTACATCAATATTATTAATAGTTGCCCCACAGGTACAAACAATAGATTTTCTGCCATCACTATGTAAATCAATGCGACACGCTTTATGATTTTGATAAAGATAAATCCCCTGATGGCGCATGATGTCTAATAAAGTATCACCAATGCTATTATCGAAACGATTCAAGGGTCTGTCACCGCGCATTAATAAATGTACTTCACTGCCAAAACTATTCAGTATGCCTGCAAGCTCAACGCCTATATAACCACTACCTATTATGGCTACACGGTACGGTTGTTTGCTTAAGGCAAAAAATCCATCGGAATCGATTACATGTTGCACACCATCCATTATCGGAAAGGCTGGTTCGCCGCCGGTGGCTATGACTATATGAGGAGCCTGGTAATTGTGACCATTAACTTCTATAGTTTGTTCTTTCACAAAACTACCACTGCCCTTAAGCACTTGGATCTTCCATTGCTTTAAACGTTTCGCGTAGTTTTCTCGTAAACCTTCGATATAATGGTTTCGTTTGGTGATTAAATTATTCCATTTAAGTTGCTTTTCAACTTGAGAAAAACCGTAATAAATTGCGCGTTCATAGTTTTCAGCGATATTGGCAGCATTGTACATTATCTTTTTGGGTATGCAGCCTAAATTGACACAGGTACCACCTAAGTATCCCGATTCAACTACCGCAACTTTTGCTCCGTATTGCGCAGCGCGAACTGCTGTAGCTATGCCTCCACTGCCACCACCAAGAACAATAAGATCGAATGATTTAGTCATAATAGGTTCTTATCTAAATAAAATTATCATATCAGTAAGTAGTGCAACAGACTACAGGCGATTAATACAGGATGCTTTGTGTAACAATAAATGGTAAACTGTGCAAATTTTTTATTGAAGCCTAGATAAACCATGCAAAAAGTAGATGTTCTTATAGTTGGAGCCGGCGCTGCAGGACTTATGTGTGCTATTGAGGCCGGAAAAAGAGGACGGACCGTTTTGGTGGTGGATCATGCTAATAAGGTCGGAAAAAAAATATTAATGTCTGGTGGCGGACGTTGCAATTTTACGAATTATTATATTGATCCAGAGAAATATCTTTCTCATAATCCCCATTTTTCAAAATCAGCTTTAAGCCGCTATACGCAATGGGATTTTATTGATCTTGTGAAAAAGCATAAAATTGCCTTCCATGAAAAAACCTTAGGTCAATTATTTTGTGATAATTCCTCAAAAGACATAGTAGCTTTATTAGTAAAAGAGTGTAATGAAGTCAGTGCGGATATTCTGTTGCAAACAGCAATTGAAACTATTCGACCACACGATAAAACTGGCTTTATTGTAAAGACCAGTCGCGGTGCATTCGAATGTACTTCATTAGTTATTGCAAGTGGTGGTTTATCTATTCCTACTATGGGCGCAAGTCCTTTTGCCTACAAAATTGCAGAACAATTTGGAATTAAGGTTTGGCCAACGCGAGCAGGTCTAGTGCCATTTACTTTAGATGTTCCTGATAAAGAACGTTTTGCACCTCTAACAGGAATTGGCGTGGGCAGTGTGGCAAGTAATGAACGTATAGAATTTCATGAAAATACCTTATTCACCCACAGAGGTTTAAGTGGTCCTGTTATGCTGCAATTATCTTCTTATTGGCATCCAGGAGAATTCATTCGGATCAATTTGTTACCTGATTGTGAATTAGTTGCATTACTACAAAATGCGCGTGTCGATACACCGAACAAACAATTGAATACTATTTTATGTCAGTATTTGCCTAAAAGAGTTGTAGAGGTGTTTATTGCAGATGCGATTTTAGAAAAAAAATTAGCGGATTTATCGAATAGTACTATTGAAACTATTGCAGCGCATTTAAATAATTGGACTATCAAACCAAATGGAACCGAAGGATATCGTACTGCAGAAGTAACTTTAGGAGGAGTGGATTGCAATGCTATTTCTTCTAAAACTATGGCAAGTATTCAAGTGCCTGATCTTTATTTTATTGGTGAGGCTCTAGATGTAACGGGTTGGTTGGGTGGTTACAATTTTCAATGGGCCTGGTCTTCTGGTTGGGCGGCAGGACAAGCTGTATAAACTGGCTAATTTTCTCACAGCTCAATGAGTTGCCACACTGGCTTGTATTTCATCTTCTATAGGGTACAATGGCAATTATTTGATGATGCTGATTTATTATGACCACTCTTATTCATACCATTTTACAACGCTTGGAACATGCAGATACTAATCCTTCTGCTATTGTTAATTTGAATACTTTATTAAAAACGAATCCTGGATTTTTTATTCAAGATGGAGGACTTGGTGATGAATATGAAGCAATTGCTAAATTTCTTACCATTAATGAAGACGGATTAATAACTGCTATAAAAAGCCAAGAAATTTCACAATTCGCTCAAGAAACTTTGGCAAAAGCAATTAGTCAAGATAAAAAGAAACTGGCTTATAAAGCAGGAATTTGTTTTGCTTTAATCGTAGCATTTTCGCATGATGTAGCAAATAAATTAAAATCTTTTCAATCCCTATGTACCTTATTCGATAAGAAAGGCTATTTGGTTGATGAGGCTTTGCATCAAATTTGTAACAGTCGCTTAGAGCCCATTCCAGCAAATGGTGAGTTTTTTCCAAATGATAGAATTTTATGGTCCTGGCAAATAAAAGGTGAAAAAGAAGTTAGTGTTTTTGAAATGCAACGCCAACAAAAAATTGAGCAAAAAACCGGTTTCCCAAGTATTAGAGGCGCCCTTTTAATACTTGGCTTGACAGACAATGATGCTTTAACTAAAGAAGCGGTTAATCAAGTTTGTACTATGTACAAAGATACATTAAAAAAACTAATGAAGTTATCAAAACTTGATTCAATTAAGCACCCTTTGATAATACAATTTAATGATGCATATAAAGTATTAATTGAATATGTAGACTTTAAGAATTTTAATTCAAATCAACCTTTAGAAGAATTAAAAGCCAAAGTCGCTTTAATTGGCGAAAATGATTTATCGAGTACGCTTCCTTTTATTGAGTTACATAAGTTATTTAATGATAAAAATCGCGAAATAAATGCAATTGTGACGATGGTTGAAGCTGGAGATGCTTATATTGATGGTGCTATGGTGATTAAGCGTTTAGGCACTAAATCTTTTTTTAATCAACAATATAAATTGCAAACTGAATTTTTTAATTTATCAAAAGACTTTGCTAATTTAATTAATGTAAAAATAGATAATTTGCTTGCAAAAGCACGAACTATGCTGAGCACTCGTTCTGCCGTAAAATTATCACAAGACGCGATTAGTTCAATGAATTCTGTGGTTGCAGAAATTAATAATGCGCGAACTTTACTTCATGCAATAAAGGGAGATGCAACTGATGAGAATTCTGTGGTGGCAGAAGCATATAATTTTGATGCCAAAGACAAAATACTGCAGCAACTTGTGATCGATTTGCAAGAAAGAATGGATCAGCATGATCAGCAGATCAAAAATAGTATTATACAAATGATATCTTTGCTTAAAACCCTTTCTGAAAAACCGCAAACCCAGCTATTTGATACCACGGTTTCCAGACTTTCACAAATTGATGCTCATTTAACTTGGTTGAGTGCTCTGGATGCGCATTCAAAACCATTGGCTGAACAAGAAATTGGTCGTAATGTGTTTTCGCAAACGACGCCAGAACAAGTAACAGAAGCCTTAAGTACCGTTATACTTGGTTTGGATGAAGAGTTCCGGGCCAAAGCTATGAGATCAATTTTAGGTACTACGTATAATAAAAACCTTCCCACTACGCATTTATTGAATAGTCATTTAAAAAGAAAAATGCAATCAGATCAAAATCTGTTAGAAATTCTCACGCTTATTTTGGAAGGTATGAAAAATAGTGAAATTCCTATAAGAGTAACTGCTAAGGAACTGGTGCCTGCACCTGTTATGATGTCTTTTGATAACTTAGAGAACAGCTTAAACGAAAAACGCATTGAATTAAAACTGCAGATAGATAATGAAATTCAAAACAGCTTAAATGCAGTGAGTAAGAGTTATGAAGAAGCAATGAAATTGATAGAGAACATTAATAAAAATCAGAATTTGCTCGACTTTGATATTGGAAAAAACTTTGAGGAATTACAATCAAAAGTACAGGAGTTTGAAGACCTATTTAAAAAACTACCTGTTAACAGTATTCATTCAAATGTTGTGGATGCCAAGTTTAAAAAAATGCTTAGTGAACTGAATATAAATAAAACGGAATTTACAAAACACTACACTCAAATCAAAAGCCTAGTAAAAGAAACTCAGTCTGCTGCAAGTACTTATAAACAATTAAAAGAGAGAATTAAAGAACGGATTAAAGCATATACAGATCAAGGTGGCCATCATGCTGACCGTGGCAAATCCACAGACCGCTTATTCGATCAAATCGATATTATTAATGCAGCTAATGGCTTATCAATCAAGCAACGGATAAGTGCTTTGTTAAAACAGATTCAAGTTGAAGAAATAAAAACAGCACAATCGCATCAGCGTATTGGTTTTTTTGGTAAATGGCGTCCTTGCAGATTGCAAAAATTGTATATGGGAATTATCCAGGAGTTCGCTGCTGATGTTATTTATACTGTCGCATCAACAGCTACTGACGCTGAATTAGCACATCAAAAACGGGTTGATCATTTTATCAGTCCTAATTCGTGCTTTTTTATTTAGCCTAGTGTTTGTTGACAATTCATCGCCCCCATCTACTGGATGCCGTGGACAAGCCACGGCACGTAGGCGCTGGCAGAGCCTAGCCAATTTTTGCTAATAATTCTTTCCTGGTTTGTTCATCAACAAAGGCAGCTTCAATCGCCATTTTGGTGATCGCATTCATGGTTTCATCGCTGTATTGATATGATTCTTGGACGCGTTGGTATTCTTGTGCAAGAGTAGTACTCATGAATGGTGGATCATCAGAGTTAATGCTCACCTTAATTCCTGCTTCATAAAATTTTGGCAGAGGATGATGGGACATATCTTTGAATAAGCCTAAAAAGATATTACTGGTAGGACAGATTTCCAAAGCTATACCTTTGTCTTTCACCATAGCCATAGTTTCTGGTGAATAAATGGAATTGACGCCATGACCAATACGTTTAATTGGCAGGTTATTCATTGCTTCGACCATGCCTTCTGCAGGAGCAAATTCTCCAGCATGAACCGTGCATTCTAAACCAGCATCTGCAGCAATATGATAGGCTTTGCTAAATTGTTTTGGCGGAAAAGCTCCCTCGTCACCACCTAAGCCAAATCCTGTTACACAGGGAAAACGATCTTTATGTGTTTGCAAGGCAACTTTTTCAACAGCTTCGACACCGAAGTGTCGCACAGCGGTAATCAATATTCTACCAACAATATCGTGTTGTTTTTTGGCATCATCTATAGCCTGTTGAATGGCTACTAAATGTTCTGCAGATGGGATGCCACTGGAGCGTTCTGCATGATCTGGGGAATACATCATTTCAATATAAATTGCCCCATTTAAAGCATTGGACTGTAAATAATCAAAAGTAATATCGTAATAGTCTTGTGGAACTTTAATTACTGCAGCTAAAGTATCATAGACTTTGAGAAAATCTAAAAAATCTTTGGATAAATAACTACGACCATCAGGGGCTACCAATCCTTCTGGTAGAGTCAATTTGTTTCTATTTGCTAATTTTATTGCCAGTTCCGGGCTAATTGTTCCTTCTAAGTGAACATGTAGCTCTGCTTTTTTTAAACTCATGCTTAAACCTTATAGTATTTTAAAGTCACAATGGTAACTTAGTTAAAAAACCGATAAAATAGCTTTCTTTAAATATTTTTGGATAATCATGAGCTCAGAAGATATAGATAAAGCCTACGTAAGTCCTTACGATAAATTTTTGTTTGAATTTGATGCGACACATAAAAAAACGGCTTCGCAAATTCAAGAAATTAAGAAACATCAACGCATTGCAAAAGCGCGTGATGACAAAGATTATAAAGACAATAAAGGCGAAATTTGGGAACAATTTTAAAGTAAATTGAGCCCACAACGAATAGCTGTTTTTTTCAGCAACCCTCAATGGAAGAGTAATAGAGGTATAAGCTTGCTATGGGTTACCTATTGGATAAATATTTTGGAGCGGATACTAAAACGGGAGCTTTTGAAGGGCCGAAGGCAGATTTACGCTTCAAACCCTAATGATCCAAGCTACATGCTACCCCAAAAGATAATGCATTAAACTATAAGACAAAATCGTCAAAATCGATGCTGCAGGCAAAGTTAAAATCCAGGACATAAATATATTGCGAATTACTATCAGATTCAAAGCACCGATACCTCGAGCTAGGCCTACGCCTAAAACAGCCCCTACCAAAGTTTGAGTTGCTGAGACTGGGATTCCGGTACTGGTAGCAACGACCACAGTGGTTGCCGCTGCAAGGGTTGCGGCGAAGGCACGACTAGGTGTTAAAGCCGTTATCGAACTACCGACGGTTTCAATTACTTTACGACCGTACATCAAAAAACCAATAACCACACCCACGCAACCTAATAAAATAATCCATGCTGGATAATTATTTGCCAAAGCTATTTCTAAGCCTTGATTTGAATGCATGGCTAAACTGTACACTATAGATAAGGGGCCAACAGCCAAGGCAACATCATTCGAACCATGAGCAAAAACCATGGCACAGGCAGTCATGGCCATTAAAACTGCAAAATATTTTTCTACCTGGATAAAGCGCTCTCGACGACCTATATGCGCGTGTTCTGGAATTCTTTTGATAAAGATAATTCCAATAAGGGTTATAAAAATACTGGATGTCAATGTTACTGCAACATTTTGTTTGAAATTCAAATGAATATCAAAATGATTTAAACCTTTAAAAACAGTAATAAAAGATAAAATAGAACCAATTAAAAATAAATAAACTGGAATATAAACCTTTGCTCGGGCAAGGGGATTGGATTTTACAAAAATAGATTGTTGAATGCTGATAAACAAGGCATAGGCAGTAATTCCAGAAATCATAGGTGAAGTAATCCAGCCAATAGCGATGCGACTCACCTGATGCCAATGAATGGCATTTGTTCCCAGCACCATAGTTCCGAAACCTACCATGGATCCTACTAAGGCATTCGTTATTGAAACCGGAACGCCAAGATAACTGGCTAAATTCATCCAAATGGTACAGGCTAACAAGACTGAGAGCATACCTTCGATGAGAATTGAGGGTTGATTGGACAATTGGCTGGTGTTAATGATGCCATCGCGCATAGTTTCAGTAACGCCTGTGCCACCTAAAAAAGCCCCCGCAAATTCAAATACTATTGCGATAAGCATAGCTTGTTTAACGGTTATAGCCTTTGAGCCCATAGTGGTACTCATAACATTGGCCAAATCATTAGCACCGACACCCCAAGTCATGAGAAAACATAGGGTGCAAGCGATTAAAAGATAAATAAGTGAATAATCCATAGGAATATATTACCGAGCAATAAGAATTTGGAGTCGACCACCGACAGTTTGAGCATGGTCAGCGAGTTTACCAATCCATTGGACTAATTTGTACAAAAACATGACATCAATTGCGGACATTTCCTTTTCCAAATCAAATATGCGATGTCTGATATCAGCTAACTTGTCATCGCTGTCATGTTCAATTTCATCTAGTGTTACTATCATTTCTTCAACAATTTTTACTTCATTACCTCTAAATCCAGTTTCAAGTAATTCATCGAGTTCATTAATTGCCTACAGGCTTGTTTTGATGCTTCCAGGCAAACGTGTAAAAACGGCATAAAAACAGGTTGAAGTACTTTAGGTATCGTCATTTGTCTGCTGATTATCAATCCAGCTATATCTTCTGCTTTATTAGCTATTTTATCTTGAACCGTAAGTAATTCTAATAAATCAGTACGTGATACCGGTAAAAACAATCCTGTTGGCAAATGCAGCCTTAAATCCCGTTTAATTATATCTGCTTCGCGTTCAATAGTTACAATTTTTTTATGTAATACTCGGGCTCCTTCCCAGTCATTAGCCAAGACTGCCTCAAAAAAAGGATACAATTGTTTTGCACATAAATGTACTTTACGCATGTGCTGTTCAATTGGCCTGATTGGAGATGGCCCAAACATATTGAATATACTACCCATAACACCATTCCTTGTAATTGATGCCGTGAATTATACATAAACTTTACCAAGAACAAAACCACCAATTTTTTTGGTAAATTATTTATTCAATATGAAATAATTATAATCTAATTATAGTATATACTTAAATGTGAGAAAGCCATTTATGGGGGGGTGTATGGCAATTATCAGTACCTTAGCCAATCATTTACTGATTGCCATGCCCTCATTGCATGATCCTAATTTTGAAAGGACTGTAATATATCTTTGTGAACATCATGAGTTGGGGTCGGTGGGTTTGATTATTAATAGACCAATGCAATTTCCTTTGTCCATAGTATTCGAGCAGCTTGAAATACAGCCAATTAGGCTTGAAAACAATCGATTGCCTTTGATGTTTGGCGGACCAGTGCAACCAGAGCGCGGTTTTGTCATTCATAAGCAGGCAGGTGGCTGGCGTTCGAGTTTAGTTTTGCAAGATGAGGTGACGGTGACCACATCAAATGATATTATTCGTGCCATTGCTCAAGATACGGGACCAAAAGATGTCCTTGTTACTCTTGGTTATGCTGCTTGGACGGGTAATCAATTAGAACAAGAAGTCATGGATAATGTTTGGTTGGTTTGTCCTTATAAATCCGAAATTCTTTATGAGATACCGTTCAATGAGCGTTGGGAATATGCGGGTTCTACTTTAGGGGTGAATATGAATCAAATTAGTTCAAGTGCTGGCCATGCCTAGTGAAGTGTATTTAGGTTTTGATTTTGGCTATAAGCGCATTGGGCTTGCAGTGGGTCAGCGACTAACCGGTAGTGCCACTCCTTTACCAACACTCAATGCAAAATTAGGTATTCCTGATTGGGAGCTTGTTGCAAAAATTATTACCCAATGGAAACCACAGGCTTTGGTTGTGGGAGTACCAACCTGTATTGATGATAGCGAATTATATACCACTAAGGCCGCACAGCGTTTTGCTAAGCAATTAAAAAAGCGTTTTGCCTTGGATGTGCATTTGGTGGATGAGCGGCTTACCACTGTTGAAGCAAGGGCGCATTTGTTTGAGCAGGGTGGATACCGTAAAATGAAAAAAACACAGGTGGACGGAATCGCTGCTTGTATTATATTAGAACAATGGTTGCACCATCCATAATGAGGAACTATGAAGCATTTTTTAGAAATTAGTCAATTAACACGTAGCCAAATTGAATCCTTGCTTGAACGTGCTCTGGCATTTAAAAAAAGTAAAGAGTATCCAGCTTATCCTCAGCATACGGTGGCTAATTTATTTTATGAGAACAGTACCCGCACGCGGGTTAGTTTTGAATTGGCTGCTACTCATTTATCCATGCCGGTCGTGAATCTGGATTTAGCCAGTTCTTCTGAAACTAAGGGTGAAGTTATTGAAGATACTCTGCATACTTTAGCGAGCATGGGGATCGATTGTTTTGTAATGCGTCATAAAGAAGAAGGCATTCAACAACATTTAGCTAATCTGGTAGCTGATTCGGTACATATGATAAATGCTGGCGATGGTGCTCATGCGCATCCCAGTCAGGCTGTTTTGGATATGATGACTATTATGGAACATAAACCCAACTTGGCGGATTTAAAAATCGCTGTTTTGGGCAATATTAGACATTCACGTGTTGCTAATTCATTTCAAGCGATGTGTAGTTTATTAGGAGTAGGTGAATTAGTGTTCATAGCGCCAAAACTTTGGCAGCCAGAGAAAATGCACTACGGCAGAGTAACGGATAATATCGCTGAGGGACTTAGTGAAGCTGACGTTGTGATGTGTCTTAGAGTTCAGCAGGAGCGTTTATTGGAGCAGGATCATTTGGATTTGGATACATATCGTCGTGAGTTTGCTTTAACTACCAAAAGCTTAACCTATGCTAAACCCAATGCCATAGTGCTTCACCCCGGTCCAATGAATCGCGGGATTGAAATTGATAGTGAAGTAGCAGATGGCAAACAGTCTTGTATTTTGCAGCAAGTGCGCAATGGGGTTTTTGCGCGTATGGCTGTTTTTGATGCTTTGTTGAATCAATAGGGTTGGGCCTTGGCCCAACCTTGGTTATTTTGGCATTTGCAGAGCTTGCTTAAATGATAAGGCCTGTTGTAGGTGCGTTAAGGCCACCGTCTCGCTATGGCTCATATCGGCAATAGTCCGTGCAACCTTCAATAAACGATGGTAACCCCGCGCGGATAGCGTGAGTTTTTGCATCACCTGATTTAAAAAATCTTGCCCGGACTCATCAAGTTTACAGTGATGCTCACAAGCTTTTGCACTTAATTGGGCATTAAGGCATTCCTGGCGCTTCATTTGAACTTCGCGAATTTGAACGGTTTGCTCTTTAATTAGGGTGCTTTGGTTCGCAGGATTAGTATTCGCTTTGATTAATTCTTCCTGTGTTAATGCGTGGACAGTAATGTGCATGTCAATTCTGTCCAGAAGAGGTGCTGAAAGCTTTGCTAAATAGCGAGTGATTTTTTCAGAAGAACAAGAACAATTTGCTTGCTTGTTTCCCCATTGCCCACAAGGACAGGGATTCATAGCTGCAATCAATTGGAATTGTGCTGGGAATTCGATTTGATTTGCAGCTCTGGAAATACAAATGTGTCCTGATTCCAATGGTTCGCGCAATGTTTCCAATACTTGTCGATTAAACTCAGGGATTTCATCTAAAAATAAAACCCCATTATGTGCTAAGGAAATTTCCCCTGGTTTGGGAGGATTGCCGCCGCCTACCAAGGCAATGGGTGAGGCAGTGTGATGGGGAGCGCGAAAAGGCGGGGAGCACCAGGTGGTAAAATTAGTGATTTTGCCGCGTATGGAATTAATTGCTGCGCATTCCAAGGCTTGGGTTTCAGTAAGATCAGGCAGGAGGGTGTTAAATCTCCGCGCCAGCATGGTTTTTCCGCTGCCAGGTGCTCCGCTTAGTAAAATACTGTGCCCACCACAGGCAGCGATTTCCATCGCTTTTTTGGCATGAGTTTGGCCTTTGATGTCCGACCAATCTAAATCATTGGCGCCAGGGTTTATTTCGGGTCGAGGAGGGACTTTATTTAGCGGCGTATCCTGATATAAATAGCTACACAACTCGTTTAAATTGCGTGCCGTATAAATATTATCGTAGCCCGCGATCGATGCTTCCTGAGCATTGGCTTCAGCTATAATCAGGATGGATTCATTAGTACGAGCTGCTAATACGGCAGGAATTATGGAGGATACTCCTCTTAATTCCCCACTTAAGGTCAGCTCACCTATAAATTCATGGGTAGACAGGTGTTTATCCGGTATTTGCTGCGATGCAGCAAGAATACCTAAGGCTATCGGTAAATCAAAACCACTGCCGCTTTTTCGTAAATCTGCAGGGCCAAGATTAACGGTGATTATCCGGCAAGGAAACTCAAAATGACTGTTAATTATGGCACTTCGTACTCTATCTTTACTTTCTTTGACAGCAGTTTCTGCCATGCCGACTATAGCAAAACTGGGCAGGCCATTGGATAGATGAACTTCTACGGATACGGGTGCTGCAACAATACCTAAAGTACTTCGCGTCTTAGTGAAGGCGAGATTCATTATTATTCCTTTTTTGTTGGACTATTTTTATTTATTTTTTATTTTAATGTATCTATTTGTTTTTCCAGCTGATCCAGCTTTTCACGGGTGCGGGCGAGAACTTTAGTTTGTACATCAAATTCTTCCCGTGTTACCAAATCCATACGTGAAAAAGTGGCCTGCAAAATTTCTTTAAATTTTTGTTGGATGTCTTTTTCAATATTTTGTAGACTGTCAGGAAGAGCTGAAAATAATTTTTTAGCCAGATCGTCAAAATGTTTGGGGTCGAACATTATTACTCCATGTTTGTTATCGCTGCTAGTGTACCAAAACAGGATCAATTATGAAAATGCTTACTGCAATTATTAAGCCCTTTAAGCTGGATGATGTTCATGAAGCTTTAATGGAAATAGGTGTACCAGGAATAACTATATCTGAAACGCGCGGTTTTGGACGCCAAAGGGGTCATACCGAGTTATATCGCGGTGCGGAATATGTCGTTGATTTTCTTCCGAAAATTAAAATTGAGCTGGCCTTAGCTGATAATATGGTTGAAGCTGCCATCGAAGCCATCTGTAAATCAGCTTACACCGGTAAAATTGGTGATGGTAAAATCTTTATTTATAACCTAGAGCAGGTGGTGCGAGTGCGTACTGGTGAAGTTGGAGATGATGCCTTGGGTTAAACTAAATCCTTACAAAGCGGTAGAACGCCAATAAATTGCTCTATTAGTAACCACTGCGTCCAATGGGATATCCCAAGATTGAGGATCTATAAAGTCTACCCGTTGGAATTGATAAGCTACACCAAATAAGTGGCAATTTCGGACATTGGCAAAGGTACGGTCATAATAACCAGCCCCCATGCCGATGCGCGTACATTTGGCATCAAAAGCAACTAAGGGCATAAAAACCAAATCTAAATCATTAGGATTAATGGCTTGGTCATGGGGAACATCAGGCTCTAAAATACCATAGCGGTTTTTATGGAAAGTGGTTTCGGGTTTTGCAGGTACAAATAATAAACTAAGGTCTTCTTTTAGAACTGGAAAATAACAGGTTTTGCCATGATGGGGTGCACTTTTCCAGATTGAGTTTAACTCTACTTCTCCATTAGCCGCCTGATACAGCGCAATATGTTTTGCGTTTACATAAATATCTAATAATCGAATGCGATTGCATATGTGTGTCGATGATTGCGATCTATAACTTTGAGACATTTTAGATCGTACTTGTTTTATAGTATTTCTTAAGGCTATTTTAATCATGTTAGGCATAAAGGATCTGCTCGAATGGATCTTATTAGATTATTAGCCCTTTGTTGTGAAAGTTCAAGGAAAATAAAAAACTAGCAAAAAAAATAAAAATGCGGTATACAGCCGTTTTGTATGGATCAGGTTATGTTAAGAGAACAAATATGAGCGATTTATTTGAAGAAGCTGAAGAAGTAATAGAAGTCATTGAGGACTTTGATAAAGAAGATATTGATGAAGAGCCTATTGAAGTCCCTACTCAGGGTTTGGATGCACGGAGACGCTTGGAAAATATGTTGGATGAAAAGCGTTTGCGTGATGAATTAGATGATTTTACCGACTATTAATATTAGGTTTAAATGCTGACACGAATAGTGGTTGAAAATAGTGACAATAGCTCTTTTTTTGCCAGGGATGATCGCATTTTCCTAGGAGAAGGTTTATTCGAAACGCTGAGAGTAGCAAGTGCGACAGCTTGTTTTGCTGATTTACATTGGCAAAGAATAAACGATTCGGCAAGAGCGCTTGGCATCCCTTTTGCGATCTCAATAGAAGAGTGGCATCGGCTATTACAAGAGCAGATTAAAAAAGATAATTTATATCATGGTGGTATTAAAGCGTTATTAAGCGGTGGCTCTGCTCCTAGAGGTCTTGCACAACAGAGCCAAGTAAGCCATCTAATGATACAAACATTTAATTACGCAGTGAGCCAGCATCCCTTACGCTTAATCAGTGCTCCTTGGTTAAGGGATGCAGCTAATCCAATTTATCGGTTTAAAACTGTCAATTATTTAGAGGCAATAAATGCGCGACGTTTGGCTATGAATGTTGGTGCTGATGATGCCTTATTTTTTAATATGCAAAATTATGCGACGGAAACCACTTGTGCGAATTTGTTCCTTGTTATTGATGATCAATTGTTTACTCCTCCGCTAGTTGATGGGGTTTTATCAGGGATTACCAGGTCACGGATTTTGTCTTTTTGTGTACAAGAGCGTTTGAGTTATAAAGAATTATCGATAACTAAAGATCGGTTGCTTTCGGCAGATGCGGTATTTATTTCAAACTCCCTTCAGGGGATTCGAAAGGTAGCGGTATTTGAGGATCAGTCTTTTGCTTGCGATCATCCTTTGGTGGAACGTTTAATTGCTTGGGTTTAAAAAGTTGCAATAGACAAAGAAATACTATTCCTAAAACAGATAACAAAATTCCTCCACTTTTATAAAATTGCCCTGGATTCGATAAAGCATTTAAACCGGCGAAGCCAAAATAAGTATAGATGATTTCAGCAGGTATCAAGAAAATAAAAGTCGTGATTAAATATAAACGAAACTGAATGCCAGTGATACCCATACCGTAATTCACTAAATTAAAAGGCACTATAGGGAATAATCTAAGTACCGCAACACATAACCAGCCTTTTTCATTTACCCCTGCAATAATACGATTAATGCGTTCCCCTTTTCTTTTTTCAAACCAATCAAAAAGGAGGTGTCTTGTGATAAGAAAGGCAAGTGCTGCACCAGCTGTTGCACCAAACAAATTAAGTACAGTACCAATGACCGGTCCAAAAATAGCGCCTCCTGCTAAGGTTAAAACCATAGTTGGAAGTAGCAAAACAGTGGCTAGAGCATATGTGATTATAAAAAGTACAGGAGCAAACCAGCCGAGTTTATTTATCCATTGAATAATTTCAAGGGAGTATTTTTGAAAAAGCAAAGCGCAAGTAATTAAGGCAAAAAAGAATAAAAACATGCACAGTGTTTTATTAATGCGGAGCATTTGATATTTCATGTCTTTCACTTTATTACAGCTTGCTGGCAGCTGCAAGTCTACCTTGCAAAATAGAGCTTGATTCGGTATAACTGTTGGCCTTTAATATGAGGAGAATCCGGGAAATGAAGCAAAAGGGATTTATGCGCACTTTGATGAAAGCTTTCTTCATTGCTTGGTTTCGAGTTGATGTTAAAGGCGACTTCCAATTGTTTTCTAAATCTGTTTTTATCGCCAATAGAACTTCTTCTATAGATGCCTTATTATTATGTTTGTTTTTACCAGAACGTTTAACGTTAGTCTTAACCCCTGCCGCATACGCAACATTTATGGGAAAAATCCTGGAGTATTTTTCGGATGTATTGTTGATTGACACCACAAATAGCTTTACTGCCCGCTTGTTGATAACAGCTATTAAGTCTGGTAAACGTTTAGTACTATTTCCTGAAGGATTATCAGGTTTAAAAGAAGAACAATTAAAACTCAATAATAGTACGGCTTTTATTATTCAAAAAGCAGAAGCTGAAATAGTTCCGATTCGAATTCAAGGGCCTCAGTACAGTATTTTTTCCACTAACAAAGATAAAAATATAATTAAATTAGCTCCAAAAATAACACTGCACATCCAAGCAGCGCAGCAATTAGCGCCAGCTAATCTGCATTTTCAAGTAAAACGTGCTTTGGGTGAGCGTATTTTTAAGTTGATTAGCGAATTAAATTTTGCCAATCTTTTTCAAGCACAAGGTTTGTTTCCAGCACTGATAAACGGTTCAAAAATAGGAAGCAAACACTCGGCAATCATTGAGGACAGTAATAGAACTCCTTTAACTTATAAACAATTTCGCGCACGATGTTTTATTTTGGGTCGGCAAATCAAAGATCAGACTAAAGTTGGCGAATATGTGGGGGTGATGATGCCTACCACTAATGCTGGATTGATTACTTTTTTTGCTTTGCATGCATACAGACGAATTCCTGCCATGCTTAATTTTAGTATGGGTTTTTACAATTTACATTCTGCCTGCTCCACCGCAGGTATAGAAACAATTTATACTTCAAAGCAGTTTATCACAACTGCTAAATTAGAATCTTTAGTAGATGAGCTGCAACGATCAGGCTTGTGCGTGCGTTATTTGGAAGATTTTAAATCATCGATTCATTTAGGAAATAAATTATCCGGTTTATTGAAAGGACTATTTCCCAACTTAGCGTATCGTTATCTTGGCAAACCCGTTGATCCCGATAATGCAGCGCTGATATTGTTTACTTCTGGATCGGAAGGTATACCAAAAGCAGTTGCTTTGAGTCATTCGAATATTCTTGCTAATTGTAGCCAAATGATATCGCGGGTAGATTTTACTCCTTCAGATAGATTTTTTAATTCCTTACCGATTTTCCATTGTTTTGGTTTAACGGCTGGCAGTATTTTACCCTTAACTATCGGCATGAATTGCTTTTTTTATCCCTCTCCTTTGCATTATAAAATTATTCCTGATTTAGTGGCAGAAAACCAAGCTACAATTATGTTTGGTACCGATACGTTTTTAACCGGTTATGCTCGAGCGGCTGAGAAAAGTGAATTTGCTAGTGTGCGCTATATTTTTGCTGGGGCTGAAAAAGTGAAACCTGAAACTACGCGTTATTGGGCTGAGGATTTAGGCGTGACGGTTTATGAGGGTTATGGAGCCACAGAAGCTTCTCCGGTGATTTCATTAAATTGCTATTTGGCATCCTATCCTGGCAGCGTGGGCATGATACTGCCGCAAATGGAATATAAAATAATTCCTGTAGAGGGTATTACGCAAGGAGGACGTTTAGTCTTGCGTGGCCCTAATGTGATGTTGGGCTATGTCCGTTCGGATAAGTCTGGAATAATAGACGCGCCGAGTGATGGCTGGCACGATACGGGTGATATTGTGACGGTCAACGCTAATGGTTTTATAACTATTTTAGGTCGAGCAAAACGTTTTGCCAAAATTGGTGGTGAAATGGTATCGCTAACAGCAGTAGAAGGCATCGCAGCCTCTATCTGGCCAGAGCTATTGCATGCAGCAATTATTAAAAAAGCCGAAGGCAAAGGTGAGAAAATATTGTTGTTTACCGAGGCAGAGCATGCTGACAAATCTACCTTTATAAAAAAGGTCAAAGAATTGGGACAAACAGAATTATTAGTTCCGTTTTCAGTGACTGCCGGGTGTAAAATTCCAGTCTTATCTTCTGGAAAAATTGATTACATGATGCTGGAAATGCAAATGTCGGATAATCAGTAGATTGGGTCATTGGCCTGAGGTATCCCCACCTTTTTGAACCCAATCGAAGCTACCTTCTCCCCTCGGGGAGAAGGTTGTCCGTAGGGCGGATGAGGGTCTAGCAAAGTGGAACTATCTAAAATATTTTGCCACCATCACCACCCTCATCCGCCCCTTCGGGGCACCTTCTCCCGCAAAGCGGGAGAAGGGAGCTTCGATTGGGTTCAAAAAGATGAGGATACCTCAGACATAGGCTCAACCTACTTTATTTTGGCTGTACAATATCCTGCTGTATCCCACCAACAACCCATTGTGGATTGCCATCAAATTGTCGAAAATGCCAAATTTCATCAAGCGGGCTAACCGGGTCATTGTTTTCTTGGATGGAACCAGTAAAACGAACACTAGCTATTAGCGATTGAGATTGTCTGGATACATCTAATAACTCAGCATTTAAATCCAACACTTGGGTTTTGTTGGGTTCGTCACCGCGTTCGTCGAGTTGCATTTTAATTTCACCAAAT
>JBAZRP010000054.1:0-18857 GCA_041662885.1 Legionella sp. | reverse complement strand
TAGGTGCATTGATTGCGGTACGTTCTGCAGCTTTTTGGCGCATCATATTTTGCGCATTAATATCCGGTAAATACAAACGTCTACCGAATAAAGTCTCTACAAAACCTTGTTTATGGGCTTGTTCTCTAGTGCGTTCCATATATTCCAAAACTTTTGGATAGCGATGGAAATACATATCAATGTACGATTGCGCATCTTTGCGATCGACGCTAATTTGTTTTGCTAAACCAAAGGCGGACATGCCATAAATCAAACCAAAATTTACCGCCTTTGCTTTTCTTCTTTGATCGGAAGTAACTTGTTCTAAAGGTGTTTGGAAAATTTCACTGGCCGTGGCGGCATGAATATCCCAATCATTTGCAAATGCACGCAAGAGATTATCGTCTTGTGATAAATGCGCCATAATGCGTAATTCAATTTGTGAATAATCCGCTGCTAAAATCAACGTTCCTGGCGGTGCTATAAAAGCGGTACGAATAAGACGTCCTTCTTCCGTGCGTATCGGAATATTTTGTAAGTTCGGTTCGCTAGAAGACAAACGACCAGTTGCAGCAACTGCTTGATTATAAGAGGTATGCACTCGATGTGTTTGTGGATTAATTTTTTTGGGCAAGGCATCGATATAAGTGGAAACTAATTTAGTTAAACTACGGTATTCTAAAATTACAGCCGCCAAACGGTACTCGTAGGCTAATTCGTGTAAAACCGATTCTGCAGTAGAAGGTTGACCGGTAGGAGTTTTGGCAACAACAGGTAGTTTATGTTCATCGAATAAGATTTCTTGTAATTGCTTTGGTGAATTTAAATTAAAAGCTCTGCCTGCAAGTTGTATCGCTTCTTCTTCTAATAGTTGAATGCGCTCTTTTAATCTACTGCCATGTCGTTGTAACGTATCGGCATCAATTAATACACCATAACGTTCCATATTTGCTAAAACGGTCAATAAGGGTATTTCAATTTCGCTAAAGACAGAACGCAAAGAAGCGGTTAGCATAGGATACATTTTATTTTGTAATTGTAGGGTAATATCCGCATCTTCAGCAGCATACGCGGCAGCCTTTGCTACAGGTATTTGATCAAAACGTAATTGTTTTGCACCTTTGCCCGCTATTTCTTCAAAGGTAATCGTTTTATAGCCCAAATATTTTAAAGCTAAGCTATCCATATCATGGCGGCCGGCACCACTATTAAGTATATAGGACTCCAGCATTGTGTCGTAGGCGATACCTTGTAAGGTAATATCATAATTTTTAAAGATACAATAATCGTATTTTATATTCTGACCGATTTTTTTAATATTGGGATTTTCTAAAATAGTCTGTAATGCGGTGAGCACTTCTTGTCGATTAAGTTGGGTACTGCCATCTGTATGTGTTAGCGGAATATAAACGGCTTTTCCTTCTTCGATCGCTAAAGAAATTCCTACCAATTCAGCGCGCATTACATCCAGGTCAGTAGTTTCAGTATCAATACAAAAGGCTTGGCATTGTTCTAATGCTTTAATCCAATGATCCAATTGTTGGTGCGAGGTGATGATTTCATAGCCCTTATTTTCAGCAGTGCTACCGCCTCCTTGATTTTCCTTTGCTTCAATTAATTCTTTTAGCCATGCTTTGAATTCTAAATGCCTACACAACTCAATAAGTTTATCGCAGTCCACAGGTTTTGGTGTTAAGTCATTGATGGTGAGTGGTAACTCTAAATCGGTGACTATAGTTACTAATTTTTTTGATAAGGGTAGTTGTGGAATACTTTCCCGTAAGTATTCACCAACTTTGCCAGTAATTTGGTCGGCATTAGCAATTATATTATCCAGAGTTTGGTATTGTGCTAACCATTTTACAGCAGTTTTAGGACCACATTTATTAACCCCAGGAATATTATCTGAGGTATCGCCAATCAGCGTTAAATAGTCGATAATTTGCTCGGGCCCTACGCCAAATTTCTCACGAACTCCGGCAACATCCATAGCGTAATTACTCATGGTATTAATCAGCGATATATGTTCATTTACTAATTGAGCCATATCTTTATCGCCAGTTGAGACAACTACGTTTATGCCTTGTTCGGTTGCTTGTCGCGCTAAAGTACCAATAACATCGTCTGCTTCGACGCCTTCAATGATAAGTAAAGGCAGTCCCATCGCTTCAAGTACTTCAACTAAGGGTTGAAATTGAGAGCTTAAATCTTCTGGTGTGGGTCCACGATTGGCTTTATATTCTGGATACCATTCATCGCGGAAGGTTTTGCCTTTGGCATCGAACACTACGGCGATTTCTTCAGGTTGGTAGTCTTTGATAAGTTTTTTGATCATATTGGCAACACCGTAAATAGCGCCGGTGGGCTGGCCTTTGGTATTGGTTAATGGAGGGAGTGCATGATAGGCACGAAAAAAATAGGAGGATCCATCAATCAAAATTAAAGGTTTTTGCATTATTTATTCCATCTCGTGTGCGGCCAATTGTTTTTTTAGTTGCTCTATTTGTTCGGTAAGTTTTTGAATGTTTTTGCGCATTAAGGGAATGCGATTCACCGATAATTCATGTTTGATGGCAAGGTCAATAGGACGTGCAGGATTGCCTAAATAAACAGTTCCTTGTTTTAAATGTTTTTTAGGCGGTACGCCTGTGCGAGCGCCAAGCACCACACCGTCATCAATTTTCACATGATCGCTAACACCAACATTCGCAGCAAAAATAACATTATCACCACTAGTTGAGCTGCCGGCAATTCCAGTAAAGGCACACAGAATATTGTTTTTACCCAGTTTTACTGAATGTGCTATTTGTACTAAATTATCGATTTTAGTGCCTTGACCTATTAAAGTTGCCCCGATAGTTGCTCGGTCAATCGCAGTATTGGCGCCGATTTCAACATCGTCTTCAATAATTACGGTGCCTTGGTGTGGGACTTTCAAATGTTTGCCATCGACAAAGGTATAGCCGAAGCCATCTGAGCCAATTACAGTTGCAGCATGAATAGTGACTCGAGCACCAATTTGGCAATTATCATAAACGGTAACTTGCGGGTGCAGGGTGCTGGCTTCGCCTATGCTTACATTTTGACCAATATGAATGCTACTGATAAGGACACAGCCTTTTCCAATCTTGGCTCCAGATTCAATAATGACATAAGGACCGATAAATACTTCTTCACCAATTTGTACATCCTCAGCAATAACGGCACTGGGGTGAATTCCGGGTTTGATACTTTTGGGTGGGTTGAAGTGATTGAGCAAAGTAATAAAGGCCTTAAAAGGATTTTCAACCTGAATAAGGGGCTTTTTAGACTGATTAATGCTTGGCTTGACCAATATTGCAGCAGCCTGGGAGGCTTCAGCAATTTTAAGCTTATCGTCACCTTCTGCAAAAACTAAGGTACCTGCAGAAATATCCTCTATGGGAGAAAGCGCCGAAATGCACACCGATTTATCACCAATCACTCTTCCTTGAACGAGTTGTGCAATACCATCAAGAGAAATATTCATTCATCAACCTTTTCATGTTGCAAAATAGGGGGATTATATACCTCCTGAATGCAGATTGCACTAAGCAAGCAATTGTCAATAAGCCTTAAATAAGGTACATTGGCTGAAGTAACGCTCTCATAAGGATGTGGTATGTTGAAGAAAATTCTTGCTGCAGGGTTTGTTGCATTAACAAGTGCGACTATTTATGCATCTGATGTTCTATTTATTGGCGAATTGCCTTTGGTTTGGCAACCAATAGTGATAGTTAGTGGTGGGCCTGCTTGGGCAAGTCCAGGACAGGATCAGTATATTTATCCCATTACCCCTCCTCCAGATACCAATCATTTTCTTTTTGATTCCCCTTCTCGAACTTTGGGTGAGGCTGAAGTATTTTTTGGCTTGCAACGTTTAATACAACCTTGGTTAACCGGTCAATTAGGACTTGGTATTGCTGGTGCTTCTAATGCTGAAGTTACAGGATTTGTGAATATTGATGGCGCTACGGAAGTTTATGATTTTCAATATTATATTAATCATTGGCGTATAGAGCTCAAAGGTAAATTAATCGATAATGCTGTGGGCCCCGTACAACCTTATGTTACCGGTAGTTTTGGTGCTGGTTGGAATAATTCTCATGATTACATCCCAAGTGTATTCAGTCCGGTTGCACCCTGGTTTCAATCCAATACCACCATTGCCTTTTCCTACTCTTTTGGTGCAGGCATACAAGCTAATTTAAGTCGTCATTGGCAAGTGGGCATGGGTTATGAATTTGCCGATTGGGGCAAGAGCTTTCTACAAGGTGGCGATCCTAATTATTTCCAAGGGATTTCTTTAACGCACCTGTATACCAATCAATTGTTGTTTAGTGTTGGATATGTTTATTAATTATTATGTTGTCGTATCAACAATTCCCATATCATCCCGAACAAAATGCTCCCTTCTCCCCAGAAGGGAGAAGCGAGTATTTTGTTCAAGATGATGTGGAGTTACTCTCGATAGTTTCTAAGCACCAAAGCAGCATTAGCACCACCAAAGGCAAAATGATTCGATAAGGCTGTGTCAATGTTTTTGGGTCTGGCTACATTAGGTACGTAATCGAGATCGCATTCTGGATCTGGATTGTTTAGATTAATAGTCGGTAGTAAGAGGTTGTTTTTTAAGCTTAATATGGTTGATATAATTTCCATTACTCCCGCCGCACCAATTGAGTGTCCTGTCATAGCCTTTTGTGCTGTAATCGGTATATCGTAGGCTCGTTTGCCAAAATAGGTTTTGATGGTTTGGGTTTCGATCAGATCATTTAATTGGGTGCCGGTGCCGTGAGCATTTATGTATTCTATCTCTGTTGGGGAGATTTCAGCCTCGTTTATGGCTGCATTGATTGCGCGAATTTGTCCTTCTGAGCAGGGTGCGGTTATATGATGTGCATCGCAACTGGCTCCAAAACCTATTATTTCACCCAAGATAGTGGCACCTCGGGCTTTTGCCTGTTCTAATTCTTCAAGGATTATTATTCCAGCCCCGTCTGCCATAACCATTCCGTCGCGATATAAATCAAAAGGACGATTTGCTTGACCTGGATTATCGTTGAGGGTTGATAGTACCCTTAATTTGCACCAGGCAGCGATAATGGTTTCCCAGACTAGCGATTCGCTGCCTCCACAAACCGCAGTTTTAAGTAGTCCTCTGGAAATTTGTTGGTAGGCCATACCTATTGCTTGAGCAGAAGAGATGCATGCATTGGAAATAGTGGCACTAGGTCCTTTGATACCGGAATGAATAGCAATATAATTTGTAATGGAATTGGGCATCCCTTTAATCACGCTAAGCGCAGGAATTTTTTTCCAGGATTCAAGATAGAAGGCGCGATAGGTCGATTCTAATTCAGGATATCCTCCTAAACTAGTCCCTAAATATGTGCCAGCTTCGGTTAATTCTTTTTCTGTAATCCCTGAATTTTTAATGGCATGATGTGCGCAAAAAAGAGCGTATTGTGCTACCCGCGGGTATCGATTATGTTTACTAAATTCCGGTAAATCGGTTAAATCTAAGTCAGTAATTTCCCCGGCTATTTGCGTTGGATAAACTGAAGGATCATAAGTTTGTATTCTTTTGATACCGGGAGTTCCCTTAGAGGCCGCATCCCAAAATTTTGCGATACCTGTGCCAATGGAAGAACTTATTTCCATGCCAGTAACTACAACCCTTTTTTTCATTCAAGATCCTTTTTAAAAAAACTGATGTCTCCAAATTAGCCCAAAGCAATACTAATAGTCTCTTTTAAATCTTGTCAAGCCTAATGTGGTTTAAAATGATTTAATTGGGATTTCATTGAGTTTGGATTCTAATTGCTCTAAGGTAATTGTCCAATAATCACACGCATTATGAACAGTAAAACCAAGTCTTATGTAGAGCTGTAATGCTTTTTGATTGTGTGTTTCTACATCCAGGCTAAGCTGGGGTTTGCCCTCACTTAAACTATAATTAATGCAATGAGCAATTAAGGCCGTGCCATAACCTTTACCTTGCAGTGAGGGATGAATGGCAATATCAGACAAAGAAGCACCTTGTTGTTCCCATCGCATATGTGCTTTTCCTATGGGTTTATCGTCTTTCAAAGCAATAACAATATGATAATCTCGATTATCAATCAAATTGTGGAAGCGATCGGGCGCTTCGCTTTGTTTTTTATGGAAGCAGGCCTCATCCAGTTCATAAAGTACGTCAATATCATTTTGTGTTGCCGTTTTAAATTTTAAGGTATTTTTGAATTCGAGAATGGGATTTAAATCTTCTCTGCGCATGTAATATTCACTATGCGTATAGGAAAATCCTTGTGGCTTTAACCAATGATCGTTTAGTGTGTGTGGGCTTGAAAATATGAGTTTATGGTAATCGTATTGTTTGAGTAATGGAATAATAGAACGCAACAGCTCTGCAGCCAGACCCTGTCGTCGTGCTGTAGGATCAACTAATAAAGACAGTTCAACCGCATCATCGTAGAAAAAAAATGCGCTTAAAAATGCTATTAGCGTATGGTTTTCATAGTACAACAAGCACGCTGGTAAAGTTCGGATTTGCGCTAAAATATGGGCATACAAATTGGGAGTACTGCCATTTTCCTTTTTGCAGCGCAGTCTTAATTGATCTAAATCGTTTAATTGTTGTTTGTCTAATTGATGAGTATTGTTAAACATAAGAACACTTTTTAAAATTCTAATGATTATAGAGTACCACGTAATTTAGCTAACTAAAAAGAATGCGATAAATACTAAACTTAATAATAACAATAAGCCACTGATTTTTTGCCGCGTTATTATTTTTAATAAGGAATAGAGAATAATTCCACCGCCGATACCATCAGCAATGGATGAGGTAAAGGGGATCATCATTATTGTTACCATGCAAGGCGCGGTTTCACTGATATCCGTTAATTTCATATCTGATAAATGCTTCATCATGCAACAGGCCACATAAAGTAGTGCTGGTCCTACGGCAAAACTGGGAATCATTTTTGCTAATGGAGAAAAAAATAACAGCAAAAGAAAACCTATAGCAATTACTATTGCAGTCAAGCCACTGCGCCCGCCTGCTTCAATCCCTGCTGCTGACTCAATATAAGGAGACGTACTGGCTGAGCCTAATAACCCTGCCAAGGCTGATGCCGCAGCATCGGCGGTTAAACTATTACTGAGTCGTTGCGGATAATTTTTTTGCTGTTTAAAAACGGTCGGATTGAGTAGACCAATTAATGTTCCAGTAGCGTCAAAGACGGCAATTAGGAAAAAAGTAAAAGTTGCTTTCATGGCCGGTACACTACTTAAGCCAGAAAAATCTAATTGTAATAAAGTAGGCTTTAAAGAAGGTGGCATCGCGATCAAACCATGCCAGCTAGTTAATCCTAAAATCCAGGCCAAGCCTGTGATACTGAGTATGCCAAGGATGATTGCTCCTGAAACTTTAAAATAATCCAGGATTAGAATTAATAAAAAGCCTAGGAAGAATAAACCACTTTCTGGTCGGGTAATATCCCCAAGACGCATGAGGTTGTGAGTGTCGTCAACTATGATTAGATTTTGGCGTAAGGCTATTAAAGCTATTAGTAAACTAATTCCTATGAGTATGGCGATTTGTAAATTATAAGGAATAGCTTCGATTAATAGTCGCCGCATGTTGGTCAATGACATTAAAAAGAATAAAACCCCTGAAATAAATACCATGGCTAAGGCATGTTGCCAACTGATACCCATTCCTTGAACTACCGAATAAGTAAAAAAGATATTTAAGGCCATGCCTGGTGCAACAGCAATAGGTGTATTGGCAATTATTCCTGTTAGAGCGCAAGCGAAGGCGGTTACCAGACAAGTCGCTGTAAACACGGCGTCGGGATCCATGCCTGCTTGATGTAATATGGATGGATTGATAAACGCGATATAAACCATGGTTAAAAAAGTGGTTATACCTGCGAGTATCTCAGTTTTGAGGTTGGTATCTTTTAGAAAATAGGATTTGAAACTGTCCATAGCCTGGAATCCTTAAAAGTGAAATTTTAAAACTCCAACAATAATTTCAATAGTAATTAATACAATGATAATAATTTCTAAGTTATGGCCATGTCTATTTTGTAGGTATCCATTAAACATATCAAAAATTTCATTCAATGTATCCAGTCGGTGATTAATAGCATTGACCCGTCTTGGCATGTGCAGATAACGTTCCAACATAGTGAAATGTTCTTCAAGTGTTGGGTGTTGCCAAAAGTATTTGGGATGATACAAGAAGTTGGAAATTAAATTTAATTCACTTTTCGCACCAAGAATTTCACCAATGACTTGTTGAATCTGTGTGCGTGAAATCGGCATATGCCCCCGATTGGATAAAGTTTGAATCATTGGATTGTACTTTTCAATCAGTGCATCAATAATTGTTTCGAAATATTGCAATTTGACCGATTGAGAAAAACCATAAGATAAACTTAATTTGATTTCATCACTGTCTTCTTCAATGGTTAAAATATCCACATCAAAGTAGTCATGAGGTTCAATTGAGGTTTTATCGCCTAATTGGTAATGAAATTCGTCGTGTACCAAAATGGTGACTGGCCTGTCAATTAAATGTTTAATCTTGTTCAAATAATCGTTAATTTGATAACGTTTTACACCCCATGATACCACGGTACCGTTTTTGAAAATAAAAATCGTATGTTCTTTATTGTCGCGCGGACTTAATTTTAACACATCCCGTGTTTTTACGGAGGTGTATAAAATTGGTGAATTTTTGAAATGATTGTCTAAACGTGTTAGATCAATTGTTTTAGCAACGCAAAAGCTTAAACATTCCATAATAAAATAACCTGTGTGAAAAAGGCGCTTGCAATAATGCGCTAATGTTGGCAAACGCCAGCTTAAGGTTACTATTATACAATATTATTAACGATTTTACACGCTGTCTGCGGTTTCTCGTCCCGCATAAGCTTTTTTTCTGTCTGTCGCGCCACCTAACCATTGTGGGCAGACTTCCAGTATTTCAGCAATTTCGTCTAGTTTTTCACTGTTAGGAAGCATATACCCTAAAATTAAGGAATTTGCCAAATGCCCTGTCACATGGAATACTTTAGAAACAGCTTTAGTTTTTTCGGCTAGTTCTTCTGGAAATCCCAAACTAGAAAGTTCACGATTAAAACGTTGTGAGAACACTTTACTGTTCATTTTCTCACTCCCTGTTCGTAACATTATTTCAGCCACAAGAGCTGACCCAACATCACTGGTCTGTCCTTGGACCAGGTAAGAATGTTATAACGCATTTTTAGGCAATAGCAAAGAGAAATTTTTTTTGCCATAGGCGAACGTTCATTTTGATGGACGTTCGCCTATGGTTTAAGCAAAATAATTTAAATCCAATTCTCTGGCAGCTTTTACATCATCTAAACGTTTCACTGGTAAAGTATGAGGTGCTTCTTTAACCAGATTGGGATTGGTTTCGGCTTCTTTTCTAATTGCTTTCATGGCCTGCACAAAGCCATCTAACTCTTCTTTACTTTCAGTTTCTGTCGGCTCAATTAACAAGCATTCAGGAACAAGCAAGGGGAAATAAGTAGTTGGCGCATGAAATCCATAATCCAATAAGCGTTTTGCTAAATCCATAGCACTGATGCTAAAAGATTTTTTCTCAGGACTTAAGGTAATAATAAACTCATGAGAAGCGCGTCGACCTGGATATGCTGGAGTAAAGCCTGCTTTGGTTAATTCGGCTAGTAAATAATTCGCGTTTAAAGTGGCGTATTCAGAAACGCGTAATAAACCTTCTTTACCTAAGACTAACATGTAAAAATAAGCACGAAGTAAAATTCCTGCATTACCCATAAAACAGGATAAACGGCCAATACTTTGTGGATAATCCTGACGAGTGGCCCAGGCAAAACCAGAATCAGTTTTCTTCACTATGGGTAAAGGCATAAAAGGTACTAAACGTTTGCTTACTGCTATAGGACCAGAGCCTGGACCGCCGCCGCCATGAGGTGTAGCAAAGGTTTTATGTAAGTTTAAATGCATTACATCAAAACCCATGTCTCCAGGTCGTACCTTGCCTAAAATTGCATTTAAATTAGCACCGTCGTAATACAATAAACCACCAGCCTGATGCACTAAACTTGCAATTTCTTTAATTTGGCGCATAAACAAACCCAAGGTTGATGGGTTAGTCAACATGATGCCGGCTGTTTTGGGTCCTAATTTACTTTTTAATTCTTCTAAATTCATTTCCCCATCAGGGCCAGTTGCAATTTCAACTACTTTGTACCCACACATGACTGCAGAAGCAGGATTGGTACCATGTGCTGCATCAGGAATTAAAATTTCATCACGCGCAGTATCGCCTCGCGATTGATGATAAGCCTTGATCATAGCAACACCAGCAAACTCACCTTGGGATCCTGCCATGGCAGTCAGGGAAACCCCAGCCATGCCGGTTATTTCTGCAATATTATTTTGCAGTTGATATAAGACTTCTAAAAATCCTTGGCTGTTTTCTTCTAAGGCCAGTGGGTGTCGGTTGGCAAAGCCAGGTATGGAGGCAGCTTTATGTACACCACGAGGATTGTATTTCATAGTGCAAGAGCCAAGTGGATAAAAATTAGTATCTATTGAAAAATTCTTATGTGATAAACGGGTATAATGTCGTACCACTTGCAATTCAGAACAGGCAGGCATTCTTGGTGGATTTTGCCTTTGAAATTCTTCAGGAATAGTGTACGTGCTTCTATCAATTTTGGGTGCTTGAGCAGTTGCTTGACGATTGGTCTTAGAGTATTCGAATATCAACATAATTTGCCTTCCGTTTTGTCAATAAGATCTTTGATTTCTTCTCTGTGTTTTACAGGAGTAAATTCAATAAATTGATAATCAGCTATTTCAGCTAAATAGTAGGGATCTTCTTTGAAAATAGCCTCAAGCCGATCCTTGTCTTTTGTCATCGCTATAATAATTCCACCGGTACGTGGTTTCATTGGCCCTGAAGCAAGTAACAGGCCTTGCTTGTAATGGTAGTCAAGAAATTCTCTATGCGCAGCGAGGTATTTATCCACTTCGTTCATAGGTGTTTTATAAGTTAATTGAATAATAAACATGGAATACCTCATTGATTCATAATTTCAGTTAATGCTTTGCTATAGAATGCAAGATCATCAGCAGTTCGCATCTCTGTAGCACAGACTAACAGTGTATTTGGAAGTTGTGGGTAATCTTTTCCTGTTGCATAACCTCCGGCAACTCCAGCATCGGCCAGAGCGTGTAAGACGCTATCAACTGGTTTATCCAATTTCAGTACTGCTTCATGAAAATAAGGAGCTTTAAATGCTAATTCAACTCCTTTGATAGCAGTTAGTGCCTGCACTAAATCATGGGTATTTTGATGACATTGACTGGCAACTTGACGTAAACCTTCCGCACCTAATAAGCTCATGTAAATTGTTGCAGCTGTGACTAATAAACCCTGGTTAGTACAAATATTGGAAGTAGCTTTCGCACGGCGGATGTGTTGTTCTCTTGCTTGAAGAGTGAGACTAAATCCTTGTTTGCCGTCTTTATCAACAGTACAACCAATCAATCGTCCTGGCATTTGTCGCACATGCGCCATACGCGTACTTAAAAAACCAAAAAATGGTCCGCCTGAGGCCATAGGGGAGCCTAAGGGTTGACCCTCTCCACAAACGATATCTACTCCATGCTCACCCCACTGTGAGGGTGGTTTTAATAGTGCTAAAGACGTAGGATTAACACAAGCAACACTAACGGCTTTATTTTTATGTGCCCAATCACTGATGGCATCGACTTGTTCGAGACAGCCAAAAAAGTTGGGTTGCGCAACCACAACTGCAGTTATGTCTTCTCCTGCATATTGATTCAGGGCATCTAAAGCGGTTATGCCTTGGATGGGATCAAATGGGAGAGTAATAATTTCAATTTGTTGATTGCGTACTATGGTATCAATTGTTTCGCGATAATAAGGATGAACAGTACCTGCGATTAATATTCTATTCGTTTTACTGTGTTTGTTGACGCGCACCGCCATTAGTACCGCTTCGGCTAAAGCAGTTGCACCATCATACATAGAGGCATTAGATACATCCATGCCTGTTAATTCGCAGATCATGGTTTGGTATTCATAGAGTAATTGCAACGTTCCCTGACTTGCTTCTGCTTGATAGGGTGTGTATGCAGTTAAAAACTCACCTCGTGAGGCAATATCCCACACTGCCGCTGGAATATGATGTTCGTAGCAACCTGCGCCAATAAAGCAGATTCCATTGCGATTTTTATTCGCTAGAGATTGTGCTTGTTTGAGCATATCCATTTCATTAATGCCAGGAGCTATATTTTGAAATCCTGAATAGAGCAAGGATGCGGGAATTTCATCGAATAGAGCTTGCGTATCGTTAGCACCGATTGCTGCAAGCATTTCTTCAGTATCTTTTGGAGTGTGTGGAATATACGGCATGATTAATGTCCCTCGGCGATCTCTGTTTGGTATTGATCAGCGTTTAATAATTCTTGAATTTCATCTGGTTCGCTGGGTTTTAATTTTACTAACCAACCTTCAGAATAGGGGTCGGTGTTTACTAAAGCAGGATTATCAACCACGGCTTCATTTACTGCAATGACAGTTCCACTTACTGGTGCATAAAAATCAGAAGCAGCTTTTACTGATTCAACTACACCTAATTCATCACCTGCAGCAACAAAATCACCAACTTCGGGTAATTCTACAAACACCATATCGCCTAACAATTGTTGCGCATGATCGGTGATACCAATAACTACATCATCCTGCTCTACTTGCAACCATTCGTGGGTTGCTGTGAATTTTAAATCACTCATTATTGATTCCTTATTTTATTTTTTTTACAAAACGTGGTTTTCCAACTTGTGCGGGTACTAATTTGCCGCGAATATCAATCAGTACTGTATCTCCTGTTGCCATAGGTACGCGCGCCAGAGCAATTGATTTTTCCAAGGTAGGTGAATATGTTCCGCTAGTTATGATGCCATCAGCACAGCCTTCCACAATTACTTTTTGTCCGCTGCGCATAATGCCTTTATCCAACAAAGTTAAGCCTACTAATTTTCTTCGTACCCCTTCCAGTTTTTGGGATAATAAGGCACCCATGCCGATGAAACCTCTATCTTGTGGTTCCCAGGTTACAGTCCAATTAAGTCCTGATTCTAAGGGGGTGGTGGTTTCATCCATGTCTTGACCGTAGAGCAACATACCCGCTTCTAATCGTAGTGTATCCCTTGCTGCTAGGCCACAGGGTTTTACGCCTGCTTGAACGAGATCATTCCATAATTTGTTTATTAATTCTTTAGGAACGATAATTTCAAATCCATCTTCACCGGTATAACCGGTACGTGCAAAAAACCAGTTATCAACATCTACACATTCAAAAGGTGTTAGAGTGGTGACTGCATCGACTTGAGCTGGCGTTAAAATAGTAAGTGTTTTGCTAATTGCCTGTGGACCTTGAACCGCTATCATGGCTAAGTCGTTGCGCTCTTGCAGGCCAACGGCGAATCCCTGACTTTTGTCACGTATCCAGGCAATGTCTTTATTGCGCGTAGCGGAATTTAAAACGACTCTGTAATTATCTGGTGCGCGTTGATAGACAATGAGATCATCGATTATGCCACCGTGAGGATTACACATGCAGCTGTATAAGGCTTTTCCTGTGTGACTTAATTGATCAACATCATTAGTTAATAGTTGACGTAAAAATTGTCTTCCGCCAGCACCAAGTATGTCCACTATAGTCATATGCGATACATCAAACATGCCAGCATCTTTGCGTACAAAATGATGTTCGTTAATTTGGGAACCATAATGTAAGGGCATATCCCATCCATGAAAATCGACCATTTTAGCGCCACAAGCTAGATGAGCTGCATGCAGTGGTGTTTTAGAAATCATCGTAAATCCTTTTTTAAAACTTTGGTGTGTGCAATTATACCTATTGCGATTTATTTTGCGAGATTTCCATTCTGATTTTTCGTATTATTATTTATTGAACGATGAAAGGATGGGACATTATGTCTTGGTTGGCTTCTTGGCGATGGGTTCTTGATCTTGGATGGTTGGTTTTTTTGCTTGTTATGTTGCGACATTTCTGGCAAGACCGTCACGTTTTAGCCCAGTCAAATTCTTGGTTAAAAACTAAGGGACGGATAACGTTTTGTGAATGGACAGAAGTGGGACACAGTATTTGGCCAAAAATTGAATATACCTACGAAGTTTCTGAAAAAGAATTAGTCGGTGAGTATCTGTTTTTAGATACCGCGCATAATAATCCTAATAGTAGATATGCACGCCGCATAGCCTATAAAGTTGCGCTGGCATTTAAACAAAATACAGAAATCGATGTTTATTACAATCCGAATAAACCAGAACAATCCGCTTTAGATATAGGCATTCCGTTTAAATTAAATTTAATTTTAGTGTTTATCTGTGCTTTGATTATAGTACATCTCAGCGTTATTTTTTTGAGGTATCTGGTTTAGCTTTGGCATTTGGGTCTGGGACTTCTTCCAGGGGTTCATTTGTACATTGGCAGGGAGGTTGAATTACAGTTGATTGTAAACTGTTTATGTTATAACCTCTCACGCCTTGGCCTGAAGCTGCTTGGCTAAAAGTTAACACCACTTTGAGATTTTGTTTTTGTCGGTTTTGAGGATTGGTATACAGTACTAGTATTGGCATAGTTGCTTGCCAATAAGTATCATTTATCTTCTTTATTTCCGGAGGAAGAGTGGCTACTGCACTGACAAAATAGTTGTTTTTTTGTACCGAATCAGGTAACTTTGAGTCATTAAGTGCTTTGGTATAATTCATCCAGCCGTCAGCGGTAAAATATTTAGCAATTTCTTTTTGTTCTTGTAAGTAATTTTTATAGTCGTAGCTGTACGTCGCAATAATGGCTTCATTGGCCCAAACTGCTAATTGGGTATTTGCGTCCGCTGAGTAGGTGTTTTGTGCAGCGATGAAAAGAAGCATGTAAGGCATTAGTCGGGAATTTTTATTCATGATAATGATTCTCAAGGTATTTAGTTTTTTGTGTAAATCATAACAAGTAATTGTAGGGGGGCATAGTGGGTATCAGTCGATTTTACTTCGCTAGTCCTGAAAGTGTCGGTCGGTATATTAACCGCTGGGACTTATTACTGATTATTATCATATTTTCAGTATTGTTTTTTTTGGGTTGGGCCGGATCGCAGATGGCCATCCCTTATCAAATTGGCGAACAAATACCAATTTCCCTCGATCCAATAAATCTACCTTTTTATGCTTTGCGTACGGTCATACGCTTATTTATCGCATTAATTTTTTCACTCTTTTTTACTTTTGTGATTGGAGCCTGGGCTGCTAAAAGGCGCCGCGCTGCCAAAATTATTATTCCTGCTATCGATATTTTGCAATCCATCCCCGTGCTTAGTTTTTTATCTATTACAGTGACGGGTTTTATTCGACTGTTTCCTAATAGTTTGTTGGGTCCTGAGTGCGCTTGTATTTTTGCAATTTTTACTGCCCAAGTTTGGAATATGACTTTTGGTTTTTATCAATCTTTAAAAACCTTACCCCATGATTTAATTGAAGTCGCATCCATGTTTCGCTTATCCGCTTGGCAAAGATTTTGGAAAGTTGAAGTGCCTTATTCTATGTCGGGTTTATTGTGGAATATGATGGTATCCATGTCAGCCAGTTGGTTCTTTGTGGTTTTATCGGAAGCTATTTCGGTGGCAAATCAAAATATTTTATTACCAGGAATTGGTTCTTATATTTCTATGGCAATAAAAATGAAGGATTTACATGCCGTTGCCTACGCCATTATTACCATGGTTATAGTAATATTTTTGTACGATCAAATATTATTTAGACCATTAATTGCTTGGTCTGAAAAATTTAAAATGGAGCAATCGCCTGATGAAACCGAATATCAATCTTGGTTAATCGATTTATTGCGCCGCAGTCGATTAATGAAACGCTGTACGCAAGCTATGGCAGTTTTTACTAATGGATTTATCAATAGCCCCTGGCTTAAATTTGGTAAACGAAAAGTGGTTAAAGAAATTGATTTTAAAAAACGCAAACGGCACGATACTTTTTGGTCAATTGTACTTACGGTTCTTATTATTATCGCAGCATATGGCTTAGTTCGTTATATTCTTGGTGAATTAAAACTTAAGGATATTTTTCAGGTATTTTTATTGGGTGCGGCGACCGGTGCTCGTGTAATTATTCTTATATTTTTATGCTCTTTGATTTGGATTCCTATTGGCGTTTGGGTTGGAATGCGGCCACGAATGGCGCAAAGAATTCAACCGGTAGTTCAATTTGCTGCCGCTTTTCCAGCAAATTTATTTTATCCTTTATTCGTAATCGCTATTGTTGCCTTTAATTTGAATGTGGAAATATGGGTCACGCCCTTAATGATTTTGGGATCGCAATGGTATATTTTATTTAATGTTATTGCTGGCGCTTCAAATATTCCTCGCGAATTGTATTTGGCGGCTGACAATTTTGGATTAAAGGGCTGGCTGTGGTGGAAGCGTTTGGCTTTACCGGGCATTTTTCCTTTTTATATCACTGGAGCAATAACCGCTGCTGGAGGTGCTTGGAACGCCAGTATTGTTGCTGAATGGGTGAGTTGGGGTAATACTACTTTAAAAGCTACTGGTTTGGGTGAGTACATTCAAGCAAGTACAGCGGCAGGTGATTTTCCAGCTATTGCATTAGGAACGGGGATGATGTGTTTGTATGTTTTAACCTTTAATCATCTTATTTGGCGTCCGCTGTATCGATTAGCGGAAGAGCGATTTAATTTAAATTGAGATTTTATGCCTGAAACTATTATTGCTATAGAAAATTTACGTAAATCTTTTAAAAAAGCATCAGCTCAAGATTTGCTGGTCTTAGAAGACGTAAATTTTAAATTAGAAAAAGGTGAAATTGTCGCCTTACTTGGAAAGTCCGGGTCAGGTAAATCTACCTTATTGCGAATTATTGCCGGATTAATTCCTCCTTCAAGTGGAACGGTAACCTACCGAGGTAAACCAGTAACTGGGCCTGTTTCTGGTATTGCTATGGTGTTTCAATCCTTTGCTCTAATGCCTTGGCTAAATGTTTTGGAAAATGTGGAATTAGGTCTTGAAGCGCAAGGTGTCAGTCGCGAAGAGCGCAGACATAGAGCTATTGAGGCAATTGATATTATCGGTTTGGACGGATTCGAATCCGCTTTTCCGAAAGAGTTATCCGGTGGTATGCGGCAGCGAGTAGGGTTTGCTCGCGCTTTAGTTATTAATCCGGATGTTTTATTAATGGATGAGCCCTTTTCTGCCTTAGATGTGTTAACTGCTGAAAACTTAAAATCAGACTTACTGGAGTTGTGGAAAGAAAAGAAAACCAATACAAGTGGTATTTTATTGGTAACACATAATATTGAAGAAGCAGCAACTTTAGCCGACAGAATTGTAATTTTTGGTAATGATCCCGGTTATATCCGAGCCGAATTGCCAGTAACTTTAGCGCAACCTCGCTTTCCGGAAAGCCCCGAGTTTCGCGCTTTGGTTGATAAAATTTATACCTTGATGACCACGGGCCCAAAAGAAAAAGAAAAACGCGCCCAAAGAGAGCGTCAGATTGGTTTGGGTTATCGTCTTCCGGACGTAGAGCCTTCAGAATTATCCGGTTTGATTGAAACCATGACTTCTTTCGAAGAGCGTATTGATTTGCCAGAACTGGCAGACGAATTAATGATGAATATTGATGATCTGTTCCCAATTCTGGAAACTTTAGAAATATTGGGCTTTGCACAAGTTTCTGCCGGAGATATTCAATTAAGTGCTTTGGGTAAACAATTTTCCATGGCCGATTTGCAAGAGCGTAAACAATTATTTGCCCAAAGATTATTAGAAAAGGTTCCCTTGGCTCGTTACATTCGACGCATCTTGGATGAAAAAGCGGGTCATAGAGTTTCTGAAGAACGCTTTTTGAGCAAGCTGGAAGATTATTTAACTGAGAAAGAAGCAGAGCGTGTTTTGCGTACGATGATTGATTGGGGGCGGTATGCAGAAATTTTTGCTTATGATTTTAATACCGGGATTTTGAGTTTAGAAAATCCAGGTAAAGGATTTGTGTAGTTTGGGTCAATGACCTGAGGAATCCTCAGGTCAATGCCCCGACTTACCGGCTACTTCTATCTAAGCCAATACTCGCTTTTTCCTCATTTTCAAAACTTCTATTTTTCCCTTCCACCATGTAGTTAAATGCTATTTCAGCATTTGAAGGTAGAGGATTAAACTTGTTGTCTTTTTCCGATACTTTATAAAAATCACTTTGTTTATTCTTTTTTTCCATATTTACATAACTATCCAACTCGATTTTGTTGCTTTTTGACTCAATGTTTTTTTGATAATTTGCGAGCAACTCTTTCTTTTCGGTTCGTCTTGTATCATTAGCATCTGCTTTATACACAATAAAGTCTTGGCTACCTGTTAAAGTTTTGTAAGGTACCACTACAGGTGATTTATCGATTTTGTCATTTTTATCGTATAAATTTATTAATTTCGTATATTCTGCCTCCGGTATACCACTCGGATACAGTTTTTGCATATTAAGAGAAGCCATAAACAAGTTAGAATCATTTTTTTCTATAAGTTGATTTACAATATTTTTATTTAAGGCAGTTGGGCCGGTTTGAGTATAGTTATAGATAATTTTGTGAAAATTTGGGTCGGTTACTTGTAAAAACTTGGCCATGTTAGTGTTATCTAAATAATTTTTTACGAATAAATGATGCATGGAATCTAACTGTTGTTTGGAATTTACCAAATTCGTCATC
>JBAZRP010000053.1:0-19310 GCA_041662885.1 Legionella sp. | reverse complement strand
GTCATCCTGAACGCAGTCCGTCATCCTGAACGCAGTGAAGGATCTCCTGAAACTGGCCCAGTGCCACTTTCGGAGATCCCTCGTTGCACTCGGGATGACGGGCTCTAGTGCTTAACTTAATGGCAGTGACTCGTCGACCCTGGATTCTCAGCTTCATCAGTACTGTGCAATTTTTTATAAGCATGATCATAATCAAGCTTATATTCATTTAAGTCCTTAGTTAACAATTCCAGTTTATAACGTAAAGAAAACTTATACCCAACTTCGCCTAGCTTAGCTCTTGGAAGAAAGTCTGTCTGTCCTTGTTCAATTATTTCAATTAAATCATCAAAAGCATCTTCTTTAGCTTCAGGGCTTGCGGTTTGGTATTTGTTAAAGGCCTTAGTGAGGGCTTCATTAATAAATTCCTGTCTTAATTGATTATCTAATTTATAGCCAAAACATTGTAATGCGAAAGTAGCCGCTGTTCGAAATAGATCATAGAACCAGAATGACTCAGCACGTTGTTTTAAATAATTCTGGAAGATACCTGGAACCTTTGATTCAAATTTATCACATCCAGTTCCAAAATAACGAACCAACAGGATCTTTATACGAATTTTAAAATCACGGTCAAACTTTTCTTGTTCTGTTTCATCAGGTAGATCTTCATCCTTCAAACGCACAAACAAGGGTTCAATCTTAAATTGCAACTGCTTTACTTTGGCAATCTGTGATTTAATATAGCTGCTTTCATCATGCTCCAATTCTTTTATATACTGAGCATCTGCTGTGACATGCTTTTCAATATCGGCCAATAAAATCGCTTTTTCACCTTTGGTTTTAACCGGAAAACGATTGAGTAAACCTTGATAGTCTTCTTCCATCTGGGTGGATTTTAATTTATTAAATTCCACTGAAAGCTTTTTCATTTTTGCCTGCAATATGGCATAAGCAGCTGTTTTTACTGAACCAGCAGCTTCGTATGCAGTCATAAATGCCTTGATTGGGGTTATGAAATTCTGCATTTTCAAAATTAAGTGCACTCTAATTTCACGACGTACCATTAACACACTTTTACCTTCCATTATTTCTGGGAATTTAATATCAATATCATCAATGGTATCGGTAATTTTTTTGATGGTGTCAAGATTGTTCTTTTTTTGCTTTATTCTTTGATTAACAGCCACATTTCTTAGGTTTAATTGCTCTAAATTTTGCTTTAATTCATTGCTTTTTTGTGTAAGATCATTGAAATGAACCACTAATTCCATCAATTTAATCTTGGTGGCTCTTGGAACTTCCCCAACTTTATGTACTAAATTTTTAAATTCAGACAATGCTAATTGCATAGTTTGAAGTTTATTTTGAATTCGTGTTTGCAATTGGTTTCCAGTCTGTTCGCTATGATCCTTATGATCCATCATCCAAGCAACAGAACTGTGAAGAACCTGTCTTTCAATTGACGTATAATAGGCCAAACCTTCTTCTACTTCATAGTATTCAAATGTCCTCGCTACTTCTTCAAGCTCTTGTTGGGCTTTGTCTATGTCGCGTAGTTTTATATCCAACTCATAGCTGTCTTTAATCATCAATGCCAAATTCAAATCAAATTGACTTATTTGATAATGTAGATTTTTTTCCGCAAGTTCATGTTCTTTTTCAAACTTCTCAGGAAATACTTTCGATAATTGATCTTGGCGTTGCGTTTCAAGTGCTAGTAATTGTTGGTTGACTGGTACTGTTTTTTGTTCTAATTGGGTTTTCTCACTGAGTAAAACTGCATGTTCTGGCTTCAAAGTCCATAAATTAATACTTGGAATAAATACAGTTGGTAATGGAATAGAATTATCTGTTGTATCAAACTGCAATTCACTCTCAATGCAGGCGATTTTTTGATCAATATACTCTTTTACAAAATCCCAATGATGTTTATGGTCTTTTTCAGAAAAATACGCATAGTGATTGCTCGTATTAACTTTATTAAATCCGAACCAGACATTTGCCTCCTGATTCAGTTTATATAAAGAATCAATTGCATCAAGCTTTTCTTTTTCAAAACATTCCAAATGCAAACAAAGTAATGATTTAGGAATTTCTTTCTCTGGGATATAAATTCCGGTGTGATGTGACAGAATTTTTTGATATTCCAGTAATTTTACCTTGGCAGTATTTAAGATTGTACGTCGATTTGTTAGCATTAAATCAGATGCAGCTATATCCTTATTTTTAGCACTTATTAATTTATTAATAGCCGCTAGTTCTTGCGTAAGTTCATCCATTGGTTTTTTGAATTGAGCATTGATAACCTGTACCGCAGGATCATATTGCTCCTTTAAAAATTCTTTTAATTCTGAATCTGCTTTTTGTTTCGCGGGCTGTATCTCATTCTCAATTAAGTGGCTTAGTGATTTAATTTTTAGATTTGCTTTTTGAACTAGATTCTTTTTGCCATTTATATCTAAAGCTTCGTTCTTCTCTTTGGCTTTTTCCAGTGCCACTCTAAAAGTAACAAGTAGCGCATCAACTAGAATATTGGTTTCTTCAGTTGTACTAATTCTTTGGTTTATCTCCTGAATAGCTTTGGTAGCCATCTCTTTGAATTCAGGCTTATCATTGAGTTCTGCTTCTATAAGCTGTTTATTGTTGCACAATACAGCTGTTAGTTGAGATAATTCAGCTTGATACTCCTGTGCTTCTTTAATCGAAATCTCATAGTCTTTTTCAAATTCAAGAATGGGACCCAAGCTTCTTTGCTCTAATATTGCTATACAATTAGGGACCGGAATATCCGCAGGATTTAACACCAAATTTCTCATTCTTTGACTAAAGACATCAATTTGTTGCGAATCTAAGACAGTTTTTCTCATTGCAATTTGCTGCATAAGCTGTTGATGATTCGCTTTAAGTTGGTTAAACGTTTGGTTTAATACTTGAATTTTTCGTTTGCTCTCATCAAATCTTAAAGTCAGCTCACTAATCAATTCAGCAACAGCTGGTGATAACTTAATTACATCTTTTTTCAATTTAAGCAACTGTCGTAAGGCTTGTGCATTAACGTCCATAACCTGCTGCATATGACTTTGCAAATCTACTCCTGACGTGTTCATATAAGCATCGCTTTGCTGCATCCATTCCTCTTGGGATGTGTATAACTCCAAACCATCTTCGTAACTTAAAGTATCAAGCTTTGCAGCATAGTTTTTAATTTCTTCTTGCTTTTGTTCCATATCATTCAAGCAAAACTCACACTCATAGGCTGCATGTGTTTGTTTAGTCAACTCAAGAGCTAATGCATGACTGTGATAACTAAGGTTATTTGCAGCCGCGGCTTGTTCTTTTTCTAACTTTAAGGGATTCCATTGAATTAACTCATTCTCTTTATCCGCTATCATTTTTTCTAATTGCTCTCGAACTAATGATTTTTGTTGTTCTAATGCTTGTTTTTCTGAACTCAGAACTCCATGAATTTCGGTCATAGTCCAAAGATTAGTTGACGTAACAAATTCCGTCGGCTGCGGTATTAAAATCAGGTGTTGATTGCTGTTTAAGGTTAATTCTTTTTCAATGCAATCAATTTTACTTGCTAGATAAGGTTTTATCAGTTCCCATTTATATTTATAAGATTGAATTATTGGAATAGTTGCATAGTAGCCAATCTTATCGGATGCTTTTTTCACTAACCCAGTAATCCCACTAGCATCTCTTTTATGCTGATACACACTAGCTATTGCTGCAAGCTGTTCTGCTTGAGTACATTCCAGATATTCCAACAATTGATCTTGTGTAAGAATATTTTCAGGCATGTAAATGCCTTTGTACTGTTCCAGTGATTCTTGTAACTCAAGTAATTTAGCTCGAGCATTGATAAGAAATTCATGACGCGTATCAATGCTTGCTTGTTCTGTATCTAACTGTTGTTGTTTTACAGTATCTTCTCTTGTAAGCGTATTTAATCGAGCTCTAATTTCATCAATACTTGCATTATATTTATGATAAATCCGTTCTAAGTCAGGCAAATAGAGTTCGTTATTGAATTGTTCTAATTCGGCGTCAGTAGTCGCTTTAGCAGGGAGCATTTCAACATTTAATGTCCTGGTTTGTACTTGAATTGCACTATCTAATTGTTCCAGTTTGCTCGCTCTAGCTGTCGCAGATGCTGCTATAATTTTATCTTCTGCTAAGGAAAGCTTAAAATTGCAATTATTTAGCATTGAATCGATTGTATTCACAGCCAGAGTATTCAAGTCGATTCTTTGCTGTAATTTTAGCGCTGCTTTATGTATTGCTTCTCTAAAGGCAGGTTTATTAGCATTGTCGCCATAATGTTCAGCAATACTATCTAAATTCTCCGTCAAAACGTGTTTGTGCGCTATAATCTCGAGTTTATATCGATGCAATTGATTCATTAATTCTTTATATTGCGGCAATTCTTCCGCCAAAGGCAGTATTTCTGTATCCAAAGCGGCTACACAAGATGGCGCTTCAGGATCGGGATCAAAAGCAATGTACTCATCTAAATCGGCTACAAATGCAATCAAAAGTTTTGATTCAGCTATTTTATTTGCCAATTGTACTCTTTGACTTTCAATCAATCGATAAATGTTATTTTCAGACTCTTCGATAAGTCTCGAGTTAATGTTGTGATTATCAGTAAAAAAGGATCCTACTGGCTCTGAATACACTTTGGACGTGGCTGAATTATAAAGCTCCAACCAGTACGTCACTAAATCCTGTTGTGAGCAAGAAGGATCGGCCAAAGCAATAAGAAGTAGTGATGAAGGTACTTGTTCTGGTGGATTATCTGCTAGATTATTGAGCTGCCAATTATTATTATTAGACTTTGCTAAGGCAATTACCGACTTAAATTCAAGGGCTTTTTTATCCAACTCTTGAACTTGAGTTACAAGGGCTTCGGTATTTGTTGTCACCATTTCATCAATTGATTTTTGATTGGCAGTTACATACTGGTCCATCTCAATTATATTTTGGTTAAATTGTGAAATAAAATTACCTAAGGCCGCAATTCGTTCTCTTTTAAATTTCAGCCATTGTGTCGATTAAGCAATATGGTCTTCTGTATGCGCGTCATAAACAACTAATCGGGTGTTTAAAGTACAGTTTGCCGAATTAAATTGTGTATATGCTTCATTGCGCATTTCTTCAGTTATATACAATTCGTCCAATAACTTTTCGTCAATAACTCTAGTGATAAATTCCTGTAATAGTTGCCCCACTTTGAACGTCGTTTCGTTGATGATCTTTGGAACCCAGGCTGTATCCAGGTAGTTCAATGATTGAATAATCGCATTCTGGTTCAACTGTGACACAATTACATTTGTAGAAAAGTAATAAGCACAATTCCACAAGGACTGTATAGAATTTGCACCATATGTTTTTGAATCAACAAATGAGGCAAAAGGACGTTGCTTGAAAATCTCGTCTCTTAATTCTTTTGATATTATTTTTCGGTCTACAAAGAGCTGCTGTGAGAAAGTTTTATCTTCAAGTCCATTGGTATTAAGATTCAAAGTATTTTTTGATAAGCCTTGTAGCTTATTCATAAAATCCGTTAAAGCATCATAAAACTTAGACATAGTGCGCACCTTCCCCCTATTTTAAGCCTGCATTATAATGGTAAATTGTTAACTAAACATTAAGAATAATTGTTTTTTTTCACCTCTTTGCTATAAAGTAATTCTAATAGCTGCCGCTAACATGGATAAATAATAAAAAATGAGCGCATCATGAAGATACTCATATCAGCAATCATCCTCTTACTCACTACGCATACCGTACTTGCTCAACAACGCTTTGGCGAAACATTGTGCAATCAAGAAGATTATTTTTGTATGAAAATAAAACAGGGCGAGAGCTGGGAAAAATTATTTCCTAATGTTGAAGAGCGCGATATTGTTCGACGCATTAATCGCATGAATATTAGTTTAAAATCAGGAATGATCATTGCCGTACCAAAAAACATTGACCGATTAACTATTTATGATGTTTCTCCTTTCCCACGCTATATAGAATCTACAGGTGAAAAGACCATTTATGTTAGCCAAAAAAAATTAGCCTGGGGTGCTTATGATCAAGATGGTGAGTTGCTTTGGTGGGGGCCAATTTCTTCAGGAATGGGTAAGTGTCCAGGGGTTATTGGTGGTTGTACTACTCCAACAGGCTCCTTCCGCGTAGTTCGCAAACAAGATATTGATTGTATTTCAACCGTTTTCCCAAGACGTGCCAATGGAGATAATGGCGGTGCAGTTATGCCCTATTGCATGCACTTTTTTAGAGGCTTTGCCTTACATGGTAGTTATGAAGTACCAGGATACAGAGCAAGTCATGGCTGTGTGCGCATGTTTATTGAAGATGCGCGTTGGCTTAATGAGGAGTTTATTGACCTGCCTGGTGGCGAAATGAAAGGCACTAGAGTCATTCTTGATTCTCCTGATGATAAAAACGATTCCTAGGATATGCCAAGGTCCAATCCATGGATAGACAAATTAAGCGCAAAATGTTAAAATTTTATATAGTGAAATTAATTTGTTTCTATGTTAACTTATTATGCTGCAAAATTGCTTAAAAAATGAACTACTTAATCGGGCTAGACTGGAGAAATATTTATAATGACTCATTACAACGAGGCTAATACTGGCCATGCAAAATCATTTTTACCTTGGATGGTTTGGGGATTGGGGTGTCTTTTCTACTTTTACGAGTCGCTGCTACAAGTTTCTCCTGGAGTAATGAGCAATGAATTAATGCGTGATTTTGCAGTTACCAGTAAAACCTTGGGCATATTATCCGGGATCTATTTTTATTCTTATGCGGCCATGCAGCTCCCTGGCGGAGTGTTAATGGATTATTTCGGCCCCCAGCGCCTGCTTACGATTGCAACGGTTGTCTGTGCCGTTAGTACTATCGCCTTTGGTATGACTGATAATTTTCTAATGGCCTGTCTTGCCCGCCTGATGATTGGATTTGGCTCTGCTTTTGCAGCAGTTGGTACAATGAAATTAGCTGCTAACTGGTTCCCCGCCACCCGTTTTGCTCTGCTTACGGGCCTAATGGTTACTATTGGTATGCTTGGAGCCATCGGCGGTGAAGCACCACTAGCTCTGTTAGTTGATAATTTTGGCTGGCGTACTAGTATGATCATTATGGGAATTCTTGGTTTATTTTTAGCAGTACTATTAGTTATCGTAGCAAGCGACTCGCCGAAACACCAAAAGCCTTCAGCACAAAAATTAGAGGCAGAAGAAGAAAGCGTATTTAAAAGTTTTATGGTTTTAATAAAAAATAAGCAATTATGGCTAGTGGCCTTTTACGGTGGTCTGATGTATATGGCAACTCCTGTTTTTTGCGGCTTATGGGGCGTTCCTTTTTTAATGAATACTATGGCTATTAGCAAACCGACTGCCGCTAATTTTATTTCTTTAGTATTTATTGGCTGGGCGATTGCCAGCCCATTGTGGGGAATCTTTTCCAATCGAATTGGTTTACGCAAACCTCCGTTATTAATAGGCTGTATTGGCGCTTTAATTTGCTCGAGTTTATTTATTTTCGCACCAATTAAATCCGCATTACTTATGCAAATCTTATTATTTTCCTTCGGAATTTTTTCAGCTGGATTTTTACCTGCGTTTAGCGTAGCGAAAGAATTATGCAATAAAAAATACGTAGCAACTGGCTTGAGTTTCATGAACATGATGAATATGGTCGGCATTGCCTTGGCCCAACCCTTAATTGGTTATATCCTTGATAGATTATGGGAGGGTGAAATGAATGGCACTGTGCGCGTATATCCTCTATCTGCCTACCACAGCGCTCTATCTATTTTACCGATAGGAATGTTCATTGCGCTATTAATTTTACCTAAATTGAAAGAAACATATTGCCAAAGTGTTTATAAATGAAATAATACCCGCTTTAAAAGAGTTAAATAAATGACTAAAAAATTATATATCAAAACTAATGGCTGTCAGATGAATGAATACGATTCATCAAAAATGGCAGAAGTATTACATGAATCACACGGACTTGTGCCAACTGATAAGGTAGAAGAAGCTGATGTTATTCTATTAAATACCTGTTCTATTCGTGAAAAAGCGCAAGAAAAAGTTTTTTCGCAATTAGGACAATGGCGTGAATACAAAGCAAAAAATCCTCATGTAGTAATCGGCGTTGGTGGTTGCGTTGCCAGCCAAGAAGGCTCGGATATTATTAAACGTGCGCCCTTTGTGGATATAGTTTTTGGTCCACAAACACTGCATCGTTTACCTGCACTCTTAAATGAGCGTGCACAAAAACGTAAACCCGTGGTTGATATCAGTTTCCCAGAAATTGAAAAATTTGACCATTTGCCCGCTCCTCGTGCCGAAGGACCAACTGCCTTTGTATCTATTATGGAAGGCTGTAGCAAATACTGTAGTTTTTGTGTGGTTCCTTATACCCGTGGTGAGGAAATTAGCCGACCCTTTGATGACGTATTAACTGAATGTTTTCAATTAGCCGCACAAGGTGTACGGGAAATTAATTTATTAGGCCAAAACGTAAATGATTATCGCGGGCTCATGGAAAATGGTGATATTGCAGACTTAGCTTTATTAATTCATTACCTTGCAGCTATTGATGGTATTGGTAGAATTCGTTTTACCACGTCACATCCTTTAGCATTTTCCGATAATTTAATTCAAGCCTTCGCCGAAGTTCCAGAACTTGCTAATCATTTGCATCTACCTGTTCAAAGCGGATCCGATCGCATTTTAGGTTTGATGAAACGTGGTTATACTGCTTTGGAATTTAAATCTAAAATCAGAAAATTACGTAAAGTTCGACCTGATATTCGTTTATCTACAGATATTATCGTTGGATTTCCTGGAGAAACCGATAAGGATTTCCAAGATACTATGGATTTAGTGCATGAAATTGGCTTTGATACTTCATTTAGCTTTATCTACAGCCCAAGACCAGGAACGCCTGCCGCAAATTTAGCAGACGACACGCCACTGGATGTCAAAAAACAAAGACTGCAAGTCTTGCAAAATCGCTTGTTAATGAATGCAGCGCGTTATAGTCAGTCAATGATAGGAAGTACCCAAAGAATTTTAGTAACCGGTACCTCCAAAAAGGATTCCCAACAACTTTCTGGTCGTACTGAATGCAACCGCGTGGTCAATTTTGAAGGCCCTATGGATTTGATTGGTCAATTTGTAGAAGTGCAAATTAATGAAGCGCAACCCAATTCATTAAGAGGACGCTTAAATCGAGATTAATACGCACTTTACTGTTGCCTCAGAGCATCATGGCTTAAGAGTAGATGCAGCACTTGCACAACTTTTGCCGGAATATTCACGTTCCCTAATCAGTAGCTGGATTAAGGACGAACATGTTTTGCTCAACAAAAATAAATGCAAACCTAAGGATAAGGTGCAAACTGGTGATAGTATCGAATTAAAAGTACACTTTAGCCCTGTTGAAACACGGTCTAAACCAGAAGATATTCCTCTGAATATTGTTTATGAAGACGAAGACGTGCTGGTGATTAATAAACCAGCAGGTTTAGTGGTACATCCAGGGGCAGGTAATTGGCAACACACCTTGGTTAATGCCCTACTCCATCACCTACCAAGTTTAGAGCAATTACCAAGAGCTGGGATAGTGCACCGACTGGATAAGGACACGACCGGTTTACTTATCATAGCCAAAAACTTAATTGCCCACACCGACTTAGTGCGACAAATGCAAGCACGCGATATTCAGCGTAATTATGTAACTTTGGTACAAGGTCATCTTATTTCAGGGGCTACTATTGATACCAATTTCGGCAGACACCCTAGAAACCGCTTAAAAATGGCAGTATTAAATCAAGGTCGCCAAGCAATTACTCAGTTTACTATCAAAAAGCAATACCAGGAATTTACGCTACTTGATGTGCAACTAATGACAGGAAGAACGCACCAAATCCGAGTTCATTTGAGCCACCTCAATCATTCAGTAGTAGGCGATCAACTCTACTGTCCTCGCATAAAATTTCCAGCAGATGCTGATGAGTCCTTACTAAATATTTTCAAAGAATTTAAACGACAAGCCTTGCATGCATCCTCTCTTAGTTTCTTTCATCCAATATCAGAAAATGATTTGACATGTACCGCTCCTTTGCCTGATGATTTCCAACAATTACTCAACGCATTGGATAAACATTATGAAAGTAAAACAGGCTAATTGGCCAGCACCAAAAAATGTTAGCGCCCTATCTACTACGCGCTTGTCCGGATTTAGCCTGCCACCTTATGATAGCTTTAATTTGGCAGAGCATGTTGGCGATAATAATGAACATGTTGCCCGCAATAGGCAGTTATTAAAACAAGAATTGCAGCTTCCGAATGATCCAGTATGGCTTAATCAAACCCATAGCACTGTTTGTGTTGTGGCAGAAAAAGACGGCAATAGAGATGCTGATGCTGCCACTACCCGTTCGAAACAACACCCCTTAGCTATTATGACCGCCGATTGTTTGCCCATTACTTTATGTTCCACTCAAGGAACAGAAATTGCAGCCATTCATGCAGGCTGGCGTGGTTTATTTAATGGTATAATTGAAAACACGCTTCACACTATGAAGTCGGAGGCTAAAGATTTATTAGCCTGGATAGGACCCGCTATTTGTCACAATTGCTATGAAGTTGGCGAAGAAGTGTTTCAATCCTTCACCTCAAAATATCCCGAATCGCATACCGCCTTCATAACTAGAAATGATAAATGGATGGCAAATTTACCTAAAATCGCTGAAATTGTCTTGAACATACAAGGTATTCATTCAGTATACCAGTCTGGTTTATGCACTTTTGAGTTAAAAAATGAATTGTATTCCTATCGCAGACAATCAAATACTGGTAGAATTGCTACTCTAATTTGGTTTAATGATTAATCTTTAGGAAAATAATATTATGAAATCACCTATTAAATTATTGATCAGTACCGTACTTATTTTCATCTGCTCCTATGTCAGTGCTGCAGAAGAACAAACAGTACCTAGTCTTGCTCCAGTATTAAAACAAGTCATGCCGGCAATTGTAAACGTAGCCGTGCAAGGTTATTTGCCTAATGAAGTAGCAAATAATTCTAATGGCCAAGGAAATGCAGAAGGTCCACGCAACAGAAGACCCTCTCCTGCTAACCCAAATCCAAAAGGACGCAAGTTTGAAAGTATTGGTTCAGGAGTAATTGTCGAGCCAAATCAAGGTATCATTATTACTAACGATCACGTCATACGTAATGCATCTCTGATTACAGTTACTTTGCAAGACGGTCGTCGTTTAAAAGCACGCCTAATTGGCGGTGATAGCGACACCGATATTGCTGTTTTAAAAATCGACGCTAAAAATCTTAAATCCTTACCTTTAGGTGATTCTGATAAGTTAGAAGTTGGTGATTTTGTTATCGCTATTGGCAATCCCTTTGGTTTGAATAGTTTTGGCAACAGCCAATCAGCAACCTTTGGTATTGTTAGTGCTTTAAAACGCAGTGATTTAAATATCGAAGGCGTTGAAAACTTCATCCAAACCGACGCGGCAATCAATCCAGGTAATTCTGGCGGCGCCTTGGTAAATAATAAAGGCGAATTAATTGGTATTAACACTGCTATTTTATCTCCTTACGGCGGTAATGTGGGTATTGGTTTTGCCATACCTATTAATATGGCTAAAGACGTAACCCAACAAATTATCAAATTTGGTTCTATTCATCGTGGCTTAATGGGAATATTCGTTCAACATCTAACACCTGAATTAGCGCATTCTTTAGGTTATCCTGAAGATTTCCAAGGCGCTTTGGTAGCCCAAGTAAATCAAGGCTCACCTGCAGAACTTGCTGGTTTAAAAGCTGGTGATATCATCACGCAAGTGAATGACACCAAAATCACTCAAGCAACACAAGTTAAAACAACCATTAGCTTATTACGTGTAGATACTACTGTAAAAATCATGATTCAACGCGATAATAAACCAATGACTTTAAGTGCTGTTGTTACTGATTTGAAAGCGCACGAACAAAAGTTACAATCCAGCAATCCATTCCTGTATGGTTTAGCCTTAAAGAACTTTGAACAAGAATCGCCTCATCACGGCAACGTAATAGGTGTACAAGTTCTAGCTGCTGCAGAATCAAGTGCTGGTTGGAGAGCAGGCCTTCGTCCAGGCGATGTCATCATCTCTGCCAACAAAGTGCAAACTAAAGACGTGAAGTCCTTACAAGAAGTGGCTCAAAACAAAAAACAAGAACTTCTAGTCCAAGTCCTAAGAGGCCCAGGTGCACTATTCTTGTTGATTATCTAGATACCGTTATAGGTTGGGCCAAGGCCCAACCTGCTTACCTTTATAATAAGTTCCGAATAAACATAAAATTTCCGCGAAAATCCTTGACAACTACCCCCAAAAAAGCCAAAATCACGCCTCTTGTGGCTATGTAGCTCAGCCGGTTAGAGCGCGGCACTCATAATGCTGAGGTCGGTAGTTCGAGTCTACCCATAGCCACCACAATTCCTTTTAAATCAATAAGTTAAAATGGCTCTTTCGGCACTTCCCCATTAACAACACAGCAGCCTACAACGAGTTCTATAATTTTCAATGATACTAAACCTATAAGCTCTTTTCAGAAATTAGGACTGTAGCCTGTATCTCTACTTTTCACCACAAGCCCATTTTGGGTCATCATTAAACAAATCACTTTAAAATCAAATTTTGCCATGGATATTTACACCTTATAACTAGGGACTGTTGACAATTCACCGAACGCCTACGTGCCGTGGCTTGTCCGCGGCATCCAGTAGATGGTCAAATTAAAATAAGGTCTTGTTAATCCATTGAATATTAAGAGCAAACTCATAATATAACGGTTCTGACGCCAAATATAAAACGAGTTTGCAATGCTTAGACTAATGCTCAATGATGAGCTATGGTTCAAGCTAAGGGAGATCATGCTACAGCATGGAATTTATGACACGCCTAATCTTCGTATGATAGTTGAGGCGATGTTGTATCGTATGCGTGTGGGCTGTCCTTGGCGAGACCTACCGGCAGATTTTGGATGCTGGAATTCAATTTATCAACAATTTAATCGATGGTCATCTAAAAATAAATTAATGCATATTTTTAAAACGCTTGTACAAAGTCCAGATTTAGAATGGAGCTTTATTGATGGCAGTATTGTCAAAGCTCACCAACATAGCGCAGGTCTACCCTATAAAGAAGAACAAGGCATTGGAAAATCAGTTGCAGGGAATACAACAAAAATTCATATGGCAGTTGATGCTCACGGATTACCCATTGATTTTCAAATAACAGGTGGTGAAGTGCATGATTGCAAAGTTGCACCAGAGTTTATCGAAAAGCTACCTTTTTCAGAGTAGACAATTGCGGATAAAGGCTATGATAGCGAAGAGGTTCGAGATATCATCCGAAAAAAATCATCTATCCCTGTTATCCCAAGAAAAAGTAATTCTAAGATTGGTAATTCGGATATGGATTGGGGCCTCTATAAATACAGACATCTGGTTGAGAATTTGTTTGCCAGAATAAAGCATTTTCGTGCAATTGCCACGAGATTTGATAAATTAAAACGAAATTATGCTTCTATCGTCGCTATGGCATGCGCTTTTTTATGGCTACCCATGTAGCTAAACTTCCGCTATTATCTCGGTGTTCGTCCAACACTCAAGGAATGATGATGCAATCGTCTTATGTTTATATTCTTGCAAGCCAGCGTAACGGCACTCTTTATGTAGGAGCTACGACAGACCTTATTAAGCGCACTTGGGAGCACAAAAATAAATTCATACATGGCTTCACAGCCAAATATAACGTACACATGCTGGTATATTATGAAATGCATGACATGTATATTGAAGCAGCTCGCCGTGAAAAACGTTTCAAAAATTGGCCAAGACAATGGAAATTAAATCTAATCGAAAAACTTAATCCCGAATGGCGCGATCTTTATGAAGAAATATGCCAATAATTGAGATCTACTGGATGCCGCGGACAAGCCGCGGCACGTAGGCGCCCGGTGAATTGTCAACAGTCCCTAGAAATGCGGCGGTTATTATATACCAGAGCCTTCCACCATTTAATAGTTTTTAAATTCATTAACGGCGGCTTGAACATTGTCTTTATAATTTTTTATAGCATGTGTATGAGATCCATAGTTCCACTTTTTTGGAACCAACTCTACTATATCCCCTTCGGTCCAATTCTGTTGGATATAGCATGACATGCAAGGAGTAAAGCCAATAGGTTCTACCCTCCAGATTGAATTGTCACTTAATTCAATCTTATTTCCTCCGGATAAAATTGATTGGATACTCAGGGTCTGTGCAGAAGCACAGGTCATTAGAACCAGGAAAAAACCACCAATAAGAATGCGCATAGTTCGTTTCATAAATACCTCTTTTATATATTAAATTAATATCCAACCGTAAATCGTTGTCGAATATGCTTAGGACTTTCTAATTCATCCAACATTGCTACAGCATAATCTTCTGTAGAGATACTGCTTTCGCCCTTTTCATCTATAAGCAATTGATCCTTGCCTAGTCTGAATTTAAGAGTACGCTCACCAGGAAATAATTGTGCTGATGGGCTCAAAAAAATCCAATCAAGTCTGCTTTCTGATTTTAAAATTTTAAGGACTTCTCTTGTGGCAAGAGCCAATTGTTTCCATTCTTTAGGAAACTCGGGGGTATCTACTAAGTCTATTCCTGAAGAAGTTTTCAGGCTCCCTGCTCCTCCCACTACCAATAACCGCTGAACTTTTGCTCTTTTAGTCGCTTTAATAATGGATTGAAAACCTTGTACTTGTAATTGCGATGCACTAAAAGCACTAATTACCGCATCATGGTGGGCTATAAGTTCTACTAGTAAATCCTGGTCAAACACATCAGCCTGAATGCTGGTCAGATTGCTATGTTGGTCTAATTTTCCAGGATTCCGCACGATTGCAGTTACCTGATGCCCCCTATTTAAAGCTTCGGACAGAATAAACGACCCCACAAACCCACTAGCTCCAATTAATACTATTTTCATATTTACACCTAATTGCTTAATTGTTGAGCTTACATGATAAAACGGGGACTTGTATTTGTCCAATGCATAAACTATATTATTAGTATGCGTGAAACGAATATAAGAAATTTAGACCTCAATTTACTGGTTGCTTTAAATGCACTTCTTGAGGAAAAACAGGTAACTAGAGCTGCTGAACGGATTAATCTTAGTCAACCAGCCATGAGCCGAGCTTTAGCCCGTTTAAGAACTATGTTTCAAGATCCTTTATTAATAAAAGATGCTAAAGGTATGGCTTTGACTTCCCGCGCTCAGGAACTTTATATACCACTTCAACATATCTTGCGCGAAATCACAGATATGGTTTCCCCGCCCTCCATAGAGCCTGCCCAAATGCAAGGTGAGATTGTCATTGCGACTCGAGATAACATTTTAGTGACGATTCTTCCGAAAGTAATTGATATAATCACAAATGAAGCTCCTGAAATAAAACTCCGCATCGTGCCCTTAATAGGTCACGATCTGAGCCCGTTAGAGTTTCATAAGGTAGACTTTGTTTTATCAGCAACAGAAAGTGAGTCTGCCTCTCTTCATCGCAGCATACTTTATGAAGAGTGCTTTATATGCATGGCATCGAGTAAATATGCAAATTTAGGAGGGAAAATAACTTTAGAAAAATTCATGTCAATGAAACATTGTTTAGTTACAATTTCTGGATTTGGTACTGGCGTGGTAGATGATTATCTAAGTCAAAAGGGTCTAGAGCGCAACATTGTGGTGCGTCTACCTCATTTCTTAGCAGCAGGTTATCTGGTAGCTGAATCTGATTTAATTGTTACTTTACCTTTAAGATTGGCTCAGTTGTTTGCCCAATCCAATCTAATTGCTCTGCTTGAACCTCCTTTTCAATTACCCCAATTCCCAATTTATTTGTATTGGCATAGACGCAATCAAAATAATCCCATACATCAGTGGATTAAAAAAATAATCAAATCTAGTTGTAATTCTTAGGCTGGGCTGACAAGCCCATAGCCGTCAGACTAAGGAAGCTTTCGCTCTGGATGACGTACCGGCTAAGCAAAACGTAAATTTTTTACAATCAATGGTGCCAAACCCGATTGATTATGTTCGAAACGAACAGATATTAAACAATAATTTTCGTCAATATACAAACAAACCGAAAAATACGGTAATAAATACGGTTGTTTTAACCCGAATAAAAGTATATATTTTACTCATTAATTACAATTAATGAGAGTTTTATGAAAAATATTGACCACGTTGCAACTAATGAAACGATTACTCACACTGGTGACCTTATAATTGAGGGCGATATTTATGAGTATGCAAAAATCGCAATTATCGATGGTTCCTTAATAGTTCATGGAACTGTTCATTCAAATGTTGAAATTTCAGTGAAACTATCGCAGGAATTAAAACAAGCCTTGCAAGAAAACACTTCAACAATCATGTCACAAAATGTTGGCTCGATGACAATAACTAACGGAGCCCTAACTATACGTAATATGAGTACGTTTATTGGTGGAGTAACTATTAGCGGATTAACTATTGGCAACGGAGAAACTATTGGCGAATATATTTCTTCCAACATCAAATTAGGTAAGCAAATATATATAGGTAATGTGAGAGTCAATAACCGCATTTTTACAGAAGATCAACTAACTGTTGAAGGAAATGGAAACTATGAAATTACTCGTTCAACTTTCACAACTTCTTCTAGTTCTACAGGAAATATTGCAGCAACAATTGATGGTGTGCGCTATCTAGCAGAGAAGAAAGTCCGCATTGAAGGAAAAAAAGTATGGGTTGATGGTCTATTAAAAAATGAAAATCCAGCATCAAGCCCTTCACAACCAGCACAAGCTTCAGAACCGAAAAAAGTCGTGATTCATGGTGCTATTCATAACAATGTTATTATACGCTCAGATGCACCAATCGAAACCAAGAATATTGGCGAGAATTGTACTTTAGATGCTTCTTCTGCAAATATAAAAGCGGGCGATATTGGTTCACTTACTACAATAACCAGTACAGAGTCAATTGATGCGGGCAATATTAGCAATAGTTGCATTATTAAAAGTGCACATGCTGGTCTTACAGCTAAAAATATTGGCGACCAAGTACAGATTGAGACAAGAGGCGCAATTAAACTTGAAACCATAGGTAATTTTTGTAAGCTTACTAGCAGTCAATATGGAATTGATGCAGGCGATGTTGGTAATGATACCGAAATTTCAGTTCGTGATGCGATTACCTTAGATGCTATTGGAAGCAACTCAAAAATTACTAGTGCTCAATATGGAATTAAAGCAAAAAAAGTAGCTGATAATGTTTCCATATGCGTGCGTGATGGTATTCAATTGCAGAGTATCGGCAACTTATGCGCTGTTACATCGAAGCAGTTTGGTATTGAAGTATCTGAATCTGTTGGCTCTTATAGTGCCATCACAGTAAGAGACGGAATATATGTTGGCGGATCTATTGGTGATCACAGTAAATTAACCAGCAACACCAATAGTATAAAAATACGAGGCTCTGCTGGCAACACTGTAATCATTACCGCAAGAGATTCGATACAACTTAAAAATGTAGGTCACAGTGCAACTGTTAGCAGTACCCACGATTCAGTTTCTATCCAGGATATAGGTAATAACTCAACGGTACTAGCAAAAGGAGATATCAATATAAACGGTGAGTGCCCTGAACCGGACAGCCTAAGCTTATCAACAACTAATCGTAACGGTAAAATTACTAGGCCACGCCGAAAAGTACAAGCGCCCGTGCAAAATGCTACAAATAACAATTCCGGCTATGCTACAGGAAGTTATGAAAGTGACCTGATGCAAGCTATGCAAGAAAGCATGCAACAAAGTGCTAGCCCTCATGTAACAAACACCAATAATACTCCAGCGCAATCAGCACTAGTTCAAAATAGTTTGTTTGCACCTACCTCCACGCAACAAGAAAAAACAAGTGCAATTCCTAAATGTTTTGAATGTCCTTTAACTCTGGAAATAATGAAAAATCCTGTATTATGCATTTTAGATGGTCAAACTTATGAGCGAACTGACATTACAAAATGGCTATTAGAACATCGACAATCTCCCATGAATCGTCAATCAATGCATAAAGATCAAACGATTGATCAGGTTTTGATAGCAAATAGATCGCTACTGGATGCCATAATAGAGTTCAAACAAAGTCATTCTGAACTTTTTGAAAAGGCTCCACAAATATATATTTTAGAGTGCTCACCTAAGAACTAGATAAACCGCACGCCTCTATTTCAATATTTTTTATTTTAATTGGTTTTCAAGGCTGCACCCTCAATCGCAGGATGCAGCAGCTTTTAAACTATTGAAGCATTCGCTCAACATGAATGCATGTATGTTTTTTATCATGGCTTTGTGAGTTGATTTGCCGTGCTTGAAATTATTAAACGACAGTTTTTGAAATTCATCTCGATAACAACCTCGTTGCAATTGCGCTTTGTATGTATCCATAGTCGGACTAATGTTTAAACCCTCTCTTTTATTATAGGTATTAAAAGGGGCTTCCGGTACGATACTTGATAAATACCGTCGCATTAAATACCGACCTATGCCTTGATGTCGCTTTTGCTCAAGGGGTAGACTTAAGAAAAATTCCAGTAATTTTGGATAAAGTAATGGGTAACGGTATTCAAAGCCCATTTTTTTAGCAACAATGCTGCTGTATTCGATGCGCATGCGAATTTCATGACTGTTAGGCCCTTGCAGGAAAGACCACTCTGCTTCGCGCAGGGTTTTAAAATAGTGTCGATGGTAAGGATGGGGGCTTGCAACTTTTTGCTGGTCTGATTTTTTGAACACATTACCAAGAATTAATTTTGCATCATGCAAAGGCTGCATCAATTCATGCATCAAGGGATGACTGCACTTAGCAATTAAAAAAAGTCGAGAAATTATACTCAGCTGCTCTGTTTCGCTCCATACTTTACGAAAATATTTACTCTTTATCAGGTCAGGCAAAATAAAGCGCAAAGGAACAGGACTGGATACACATTGATCACCGCCAAAACCTGATAATAATATCGTATGCCCTGCTGAGGATACTGCTTGATGAAGAGGATGGGCAAATAATTCAAAAACATACGGCGATGGACCACAAAACCATGCAGCATAGTCTTTAAAAATACGTATGGCATCAAAATCATCTGACATGATGCGCTGAATAGTTGCTGATGGGAATTGTGCTAAAAATGCGTTC